>JAHFMA010000019.1 GCA_023264475.1 Candidatus Parcubacteria bacterium
CGCTCTCTGTGACCTTAGCCAATTCTGCTGTGGCGCCGGCCGACAATGTGATTATCTATGCGGTCCTCCTAGATAAGGCCGGCAACGCCGTCGACTTCTCCCGCACGATCGTCGATGAGATCCCTGGCGGCGGCACGGCTCTGGCGCCTTTCACGTGGCCGGCGAGCCACGGCGGCGCGGTGGTTTCCATCAAAGTCTTGTCTGTGGCAGAATAGCCAGATGCGCACGCGCGATATCGATTGGTGGCTTCTTGGCGCGATCATCCCGCTCTTGGCGGCGGGCTTGGCGACCATGTACTCCTTCACGGGGGACAACTCCTTTGCGGCCCATCAGCTGATCTGGGTCGTCGTTTCGCTGGCCGCTTTCTTCGGGGTGAGCATGATAGATACCCGCTTCTTGAGGACGACCACGGCCTCGGTGGCGCTATTCGCCGTCTCGACCATCCTGCTCGGCTCGCTCTTCGTGCTAGGCAAGATCTCCCACGGCGCCGCCAGCTGGCTAGACTTCGGCTTCTTTTCCTTCCAGCCTTCGGACTTTGCCAAGATCGCGCTCATCGTAATCCTGGCCAAATACTTCTCGCGCCGACATATCGAGATCGCCAATGTCCGCCACATCCTGGTCTCGGGCGTCTACGCCTTTATCTTCTTCATCCTAGTGCTGGTGCATCCGGACTTCGGCTCGGCGCTCATCATCCTCTTGGTCTGGTTGGGCATGATCATGATCTCCGGCGTGTCCAAGAAGCATCTCTTCGTCATGATCGCCGTCGGGGCGGTGTCGTTCATCCTGCTATGGGGCTTCGGCCTCAAGGAGTATCAGAAAGACCGCGTGCGCGCTTTCATCGACCCGCTGGCGAATATCCATACCACCGGCTACAACGCCTACCAGTCCACGATCGCCGTGGGCTCGGGCGGCCTAGTAGGCAAGGGGTTGGGCTATGGCTCGCAGTCCCGCCTCAAATTCTTGCCGGAATATCAGACGGACTTCATCTTTGCGGCCTTCGCGGAGGAATGGGGATTCGTGGGCGTGATCATCCTGCTCTCGCTCTTCGGCATCATCATATGGCGCATCATCGTCTCGGCGATGCGCGGAGCGACTAATTTCGAGATCCTTTTCGGGGCCGGCGTGGCAGTATATTTCATCGTGCATATCGGCATCAATATCGGCATGAATATGCACCTCCTGCCGGTCACGGGCACGCCGCTGCCATTCTTGAGCTATGGCGGCACGCATCTCCTCACGGAGTTCCTGCTCCTAGGCATCCTCATGTCCCAACGACGTTATGCCCGACCGGCGCACAAAGACGCGGTCAGGAATGAGTTCGTCGGGCCGAGGTAGTTATTTCTGGGTATAACAGATGCCCCGACATCTATAATTACTGTTATAATACCCGCATCAACGCCTATTTACAGCTGCCATCGTAAAATCTGACATGAAAAAATTATTCACGACTCTTTTCGCTGCGTTCATCCTAAGCACAGCTACCGTATCAGCCGTCACTACTATCAGCACTGACATCACGACCGGCGGCACAGTCACTTCTTCTAGCGTCTCTACGTCCACTCTGCCGCGCATTTCGGCTAGCGGGCTTAGCTCGACTTGGATATGCCTAACCAATAATACCTGCCGTAATACCTGGCCAGCGTCAACCGCCGGTTCAGATGGCCAGCTCCAATTCAACAGTAGCGGCTCATTTGGCGCCTCATCGAATCTGTCTTTTGATGGGCAGTATCTGAATCTGGGCCCAGGCATAGGTTTGAAGGTCGGCGGTCTGACGATGGTTGATACGAGCGGCAACTTGTTTGCGAAAGTTATTCCTCTTCAAGATACAGCTACCAATCTAGCTAACGTCGTTCCCGCTTCTGGCGAAGGGATATACGAGACTGACACGAAGTACTACAAGATCGGCGATGGTGCCTCAACGGCGAGCAATATATCCCCGTTGAACGCTCTGGGCGTGTATAGCGATGGTGGATATTATCTTGCATCGACAACGGAAGGGCTCGCTATCGGCACCACTACAACAAAGGTCCCAGATAGCGGGTCCGCATCCTTAATGGTACGTAATCATAATATTAATAATCCCATCATGATTGGGTACTCGGCGGCGGGTGATGGGGTATTTTTAGTCAATAATTATGGCAGTATCATTACTGGAGGACAGTTATTCGTCGGAGTGAACAGCGACGGCGGCATCATATCTGATGAATCGAAATCTCTTAATATAGGGGCCTTGCAGACTATAAGGATAGGAGATCTTGAAAGCAATTTTGACGCCTTTGCTTTTGCGGTTGACCCGGAGCTGTCAACCATCAAATTTGGGCAAATGAGCGCGAGTACGCTGGCGATAGATAGCCCGGTCTTTTCGGTTGATTCTTCTGGTAGCATACATGGGAAATCTATTTCGATTGAGAACGCCCACACTCCTTCTAGCCATACTGAATCTTGCACTGCCGGACAGATCGTTTGGGATGCGAATTACATATATGTATGCATCGCTACGAATTCTTGGAAGAGGTCCGCGTTAACCACTTGGTAGCATGAAGAGAGCGATCATCCTTGTGTTTGTGCTAGGGCTTCTGCGTCTATCATCGGCGGAGGCTCTCGCGTATACCATACATTATTCCTCAGCTGGCGCTATAAAATCTCCACAGCTCCTCACTTCGCTGTTTCAGAACGTGCCGATCGCTGATTTTAGTTTGAATGTCATCTCTTCTAGTACGATACTTTCCGCCCCACACTTGAGCGGTACTCAAACGGATAGGGATTTCTCATACAACCAGTATGATTCTGGCAGGGTGTTGACTTCTTGCGTGCTCGAAGTGGGTAATCTCTTCGGCATCAACACGCCAACAGCATTCTCGAGCCTGAATCCTTCGGTAGCGACGATCGACCAGAAGGGAGTCGCCACTTATGTCTCTGATGGGAGCGCGAACTTTCGAGTCAAGGTCGGCAATATAACCAAAAATGCCTCGTGTCCTTTTTCGATCACAAATAACACTGTCTTGACGGTTTTCAACTCGTTCGCTCCGAGCTCTCTGGCTCAAGTGATAACTGATGAGATGAACTCGCGTATCCAAGGGTTATCGCCATCGGCAACCACCGAAAATATATATTCATCGCTAGACGATGTGAATCATTCATATATAAGAAATACGTCTGTATTCACAGGCAGTGTAGATCTGACATCGATCCCCGTTTATAGCTCTAGCAGCCACACATCATTCAATGGCGTCCTAGTCGCTCCAGATATTTTGATTCAAGCGAACCACGCGCACAGCTCAGGGACCATGTATTTTGTCGCTAATGACAATACTACTATCTCTCGGACTGTTGTGGGCGGCACAAGGATTGGCGATACAGACATCTGGGTATCGAGGCTAAATTCGCCGCTGCCATCGAGCATAACTCCGGCAAAGGTCTTAAAGAACGGCTCACTGGGCATTTTTGCCTTGGGGACTTACCAAAGCCTTGTGTCTGAAGGCGACAAGATAACATCCAACGCGATATCGAAAGGGACATTGCCTGCTGTTTTCTCTAATCAATTCAGGAGCTTGAAGATCGGCTCAGTAAATGCGCTTTACAACTTGTTCACGATAGTCTATGTACCCGGAGGAGACCAGACACACCAGCTTCCAACCTCCTCGCTCCGTTACTTGCCGTGGTATTCAGAGCCTATCTCTGGCGACAGTGGATCACCCGGATTTATGATTGTAAATGGACAACTTGTGGCCTTGGGGACATGGTATACATCCATAGCATTGAGCGACATACTCGCGAACATAACAGCCATCAACGCCGGCATAAGCTCGCTCGGATCTGGGTATAGCCTCACTCAGATTGATTTGAGCGCTTATCCAACATACTGACTGTAAGATACTGGCATATGAGAACTATAAGGATATCCACCATAACGTTTTTGGTTTCTCTCATGTCCTTTGCTTCAGTCCAAGCTTCAGGCAATGATGTCATATTGACCGTGGATGCCAACATCCTAGTGAATGGCATCGCTATAAATGTCTCCGGCTCCAGCGCCACTATCCAATCGATCACCGTCAATACGACCAATTTCACGGTCACTCTAGCGTCTGGCTCTTCCATTACTATCAGTGCTCCGGGTCTAAATCAGCTAGGCAACGATACGACCAGCGATGTGGTCTCGAGTACCTGCACGGGCTCTGCTTCATCTCTAGCCCTCTCGTATTCCGATGGAGGTACGGTCACCAATACGATCACTCCTTCTGCGACTCTCTGTACCGACTCCTCGGCTCCAGCATCATCAAATAATAATTCTGCGCCGCAGATAGCTCCAGGCGGTTTCACTCAATCAGTCCAACAAGCGTTCCTCGGTATGCTAGGCATCAAGCCTACATCTCCAGCCCCAATCGCTGCTTCCTTCACCGCGAACCTCCAAGTCGGCAGTCGCGGCTCTAACACTATCTTCCTCCAGACCTGGCTCATACAGAATGGCTACGACATCCCCTCGATCTCTTCCAACAAGGCCGCCAAAGGCTTCTTCGGCAACGAGACTAGGAAGGCTGTGCAGAAGTATCAAAAGGACCACGGCATCCCGCAGACCGGATTCGTCGGTCCACTTACTCGGACGGCGTTGAATGGCGAGGCTTCGGCCGTCGTGCCCGTCAAATGTCCAGAAGGGTATACGTGCAAGCTTAAATAGTCAGGAATGAGTTCGTCGGGCCGAGGTAGTTATTTATTCAAATACGCCTCCTCTGTCTTGTTCACCATCTCCTCTACAGAGAACTGCTTGGAGATTTTTTCTTTGAGTGCCAAGCCATATCTCTTGCGATCGGCCGGATGTTCCACCATGAATAGAAGGGCGTGAGCCAGCTCGCGCGCATTCTTGGGCTGGACCAGGATGCCTGAGCCCATGTCGTCGACGACCTCAGGGATGCCGCCGACCGCCGTAGCGACCACTGGCACGGCGGAGGCGCCGGCTTCGAGGAGGACATAGGCCAGGCCCTCAGAGAGGGAAGCCAAGAGGAAGATGTCGAAAGCGCTCACATACTCAGCCGCACCCGGGACATGTCCCATGAAGAAGACCGAGTCAGCGAGGCCGAGCCCGGAGACCAAGGCTTGCAGGCGCTCACGCTCCTCTCCGGCGCCGAAGATGGTATATATGACCCGCTTGCCCGGGTTGTTACGCTTCAGGGATTCGATGCAGTCGGCGATGGCGCGCAGGGCGTAGGCGTATCCCTTGATGTGGTGGAGCTCGGCGACTGTGCCAATCCAGATGAGGTTGGACTCCGAGACGCTGTCTACGGCCTTCTTGAGGTCAGGGCTCATCCGGACCAATTCTAGGCGGGCATTGCTGCGCGAGAAGACCGTCTCGCGGCTGATGCCGTTATGGATGACGCGGATCTTCTTGCCGACGAGCGGCCAGCCGGCGACTTGGCGCTTGGCGGCGTGGGAGACAGCCACGGTCTCGTGGGATAGAGCCATGGTGACCCAGTACAGGAACATGATGAAGAGCCGCGCAAGCAATGAGCGCTCCTCATTGAAGGCCCAGCCGTGCGCTGTGAAGACGATGCGTTTGACGCGCGCGAGCCGGCCGGCGAGCGCGCCGAGGCCGCCGATCTTGGAGCTGTTGACATGGAGGACGTCTGGGCGCTTGTCGCGGAGCAGGGAGATGAGCTGGAAGAAGGCCTTCACGTCCTGGGCGAGATTGATGTCGCGGCCGATCGCCAGGCTGCCGTGAGCTGATATTCCTGCCTCCATGAGGCGAGTGATGAGCGGCCCTTCTTGGCCAGAGAGCACCTCGACCTTAAATCGGTCTTTGGGCAGGCGGGTAGCCACATCATAGACATAGCGCTGGGCGCCGCCCCAGACGGATTTGGTGATGAGGATCAGGACCGAGGTGGGCTTCATAAATGTGAGAAAGCGTGGTATAGTCCACGACGCTTCCTTATGCGCTCGAATCATACAACACCTGTAATCAATAGGAAAGAACCCCTTATTCTAGGGGCCGGAGACCTATTCCTGCTGGTCTTCTCGCTATGGGCAACCCTAGTCTTGCGCTACGGAGAGCTGCCATCGGCTGAGCTCATTCAGGCTCATGCCTGGCCGTTCGCCATCGTCTTCGCCTTATCGCGGGTGGCTTTCTATATCTCCGGGCTTTATAGCCGCGCCATCCATGTCGCTCGATCTTCTTTGCCGGGCACGATCCTGGCCGCTCAAACAGGGAATGGCCTCATTGCCGTGATCATCTTCTATTTCGTGCCGACCTTCAGCGTCACGCCCAAGGTCAATCTTTTCATATACCTATTCCTGTCATCGGCCTTCGTCATCCTCTGGCGCCTCAACACCCACCAGCTCATGTCCCTGCGTCGCAAGTCGCCGGCCCTGGTAGTCGGTTCTAGCCCCGAAGCCGCCGAGCTCATCGAGGAGATGAGCCACAATTCGCGCGTCGGCCTCTATTGTCGCGAGAAGGTGACTGCGGACAAGCTCATCCAGAGCATGGAAGCGAGCTCGGATGATTTCCAATATGTGATCGCGGACGCCGATGATCCGGCTATCGAGACAGTCTTGCCGGAGGTCTATCGCCGCTTCTTCGCAAAGGCCAGCATCATAGATCTGCATGAATTGTACGAAGAGGTATTCGACCGTATCCCATTGTCTCGCATGGACCACGGTTGGGTCATGAGCCAAGTGAGCTCGATCTCGCCAGTCCTATATGACGCCATGAAACGTCTTGCAGACATCATCCTGTCTTTGGTCGTCGGCCTAGCCGCGCTCGTCGCGTATCCCTTCGTGGCCGTGGCCATCAAGCTCGAAGACGGCGGCCCTGTCTTCATCGCCCAGGAGCGCGTCGGCAAGCACGGCAAGCCGATCCGTATCTCCAAGTTCCGCAGCATGCAGCGCAACGACTCGGACAAATGGGTCGCCGAAGGCGGCACTGAGAATCGCGTGACTCGCGTCGGGCGCTTCATCAGGAAGACACGTATCGACGAACTGCCCCAAGCGCTCTCTATCTTGCGCGGCGACATGTCTATCATCGGCCCTCGCGCTGACGTCGCTGGCCTGGCTGTCCGTCTCGAGAAGGAGATCCCTTATTATGCCGTGCGCACCGTGATCGCCCCAGGCTTGACCGGCTGGGCTCAGATCAATCAGGAGAAGCCGCCGCAGTCCGTGGAAGAGACCAAGCTACGCCTTTCATACGACCTCTATTACATCACCCGACGCTCGCTCGGCCTCGATCTGCGCATCGCGCTCCGTACCCTCAAGACCTTGCTCTCCCGCGTCGGGATGTGACGTCTGTCGCTTCCGCGGGGTTTTAGTGATATATTCATGCCCATGAACGACCGTCCCGGAGCGGCCCAACACAGAGTCCTCGTGACCGGCGCAGCCGGCTATGTCGGCGCCATGCTCGTCGACCTATTTTCCCAGCGTACAGACGTCTCGCACGTGATCGGCATAGACAAGGAGCCCTTGCCCGAATGGATCGCCGCTTTGCCGATGGCTATGTCCAAGCTGACCTACATCGTGGCCAATATCGCCGACAATAGCTGGCAAGCGGAAGCTGCGGCTCTCGAGCCTGACATCGTCATCCATACTGCCTGGCAGATCCGCGAGATGTATGGCAAGAAGAGGGAACAGTGGCGTTGGAATGTCACCGGATCTGACAAGGCCTTCGACTTCGCTTTCGGCACGCCTTCGGTCAAGAAGCTCATCCATTTCTCCACCGTCGCTTCATATGGCTCTTTCCCGACCAATACGGTCGAGCATCGCTTCAACGAGTCAGAGCCTTTCCGTAAGAGCGACTATCTCTATGCGGAGGAGAAGCGCATATCCGAAGAGCATCTCAAGGAGCGATATGAGGCCGCGCGCCGCGCCGGATCACGGGTCCAAGTGGCCATCATCCGTCCGGCGGCTCTCACCGGCCCTCGCGGACGCTACATGCGCGTGCGCTTCGGCCTGCAGGCTACGCTCTCCGGCCAGCTCAAGAGCTCCAAGGCTCCGATCCATCGCCTCATCTCCGCTATGGTCTCCTTCGTGCCTATCACGCGCAAATGGCTCCGCCAATTCATCCATGAAGACGACATCGCCGATATCACGGCCCTGCTAGCTTTCCAGCCTCTCAAGACCGATTACGAGGCTTTCAACGCTTGTCCTCCCGGCGACGTGGTGCTCGGTCGCGACATGGCTGCAGCTGTGGGCAAGAAGGCCGTCACCATTCCGCCGATCCTGATCCGCCTAGTCTTCTTCGTGATGTGGCATATCTCGCGCGGCAAGGTCCCGACCTCCAAGGGCGGTTGGAAGTCCTACTCATATCCGATCGCCGTCGACGGCTCCAAGCTCACTCGGATGTATGGCTATCAGTATCGCTGGCCGTCCAAGGAAGCCTTCGTGAAGAGGGAAGGCCGGTACATGAAATATGTCGATACCAATTAAAAAGACAAAAGCCATCGTCACCGGCGGCGCCGGCTTCATCGGCTCTCACCTCGTGGACGCTCTCATCGCCGAAGGTTACGAGGTCCATGTCATCGACAATCTCATAAACGGCAAGAAGGAGCTCATCAATCCCAAGGCCAAGTTCTATCACGTCGACATCGGCTCTGTGCATGACGTCACCAACGCCTTTGGCCTCGTCGGCACGGGCGCATATGTCTTCCATCTCGCCTGTCTGCCGAGAGTCTCTTTTTCCATCGAATATCCCCGCAAGACTCATGACGCCAATGTGAACGGCACCTTCAATGTCCTCATGGCCGCCCGCGAATTCAATGCCAAGCGCGTGATCTATTCGGCTTCGAGCTCCGCCTACGGCGACCAGCTCACTCTGCCTCTCGTCGAGACCATGAAGCCGATGCCCAAGAGCCCTTACGGCCTCCAGAAGTACGTCGGCGAGCTCTATTGCGATACCT
>JAHFMA010000020.1 GCA_023264475.1 Candidatus Parcubacteria bacterium
CCACTTCTTGCGATAGGCCAGATATATGCTGCCGAGCGTGCCATAGGCGCTCACGGCGGCCACGCTGAAAGCCGCGCTCAGAGCCGCTGCGACCGCCGAGATCCACACGCCATGGGAGCCCATCACGATCCCTTCTGCCCAGAGGCTCACTTGGATATCGAACGGGGCCATGAAGGGGGACAGCGAGACGATGTCTTGGATCATGCGAGCCAGCACGAATAGCGAGATAACGTTCAAGATGAGCGTGAAGAGCTCATAGCGCCGGAAGATATGGAAGCGCATGTTCACGAAGCGATATCCCCAGATCGTGAGCGCGCTCACGGCGAGAGCGGCCAAGGCCAACGAGCCGACAGCGCCTTCGGCGACATGATAGCCGAGGCCCAGAGCGTAGCCGAGCGCCACTGAGATTGAAATCCAGAGCACGGCGCCGATCGAGTTGTATGCCCAGAATGACCCGGCCGGAGCGCGATTGGCACCGACCAAGAACGGGATAATGCCGCGCGTGACTGGATTGAAACGCCCGCCAATCAGGGCCTTGCCCGTGTGGGCTTCGAGCAAGCGCTTGGCCTTCTCGATATGGGCGTCCTTGATGAAGAATAGCCGGCGCATGCGATCGATGAGCGGCCAGCCGAAATGCCTGCCTAGGAGATAGCTAGCATAATCTCCGGCGATCGCAGCGGTCGTGCCGACCAACAAGACGGTCCAGAGATTGAAAACCCCGACGCTCGCCAGGAAACCGGCGCCGACGATGGCGACGTGGCCGGGAATGAGGATGCCGATGATCGGTATGCCCTCGAAGAGCATGATAGCGAAGAGCGTGACGTATCCCCCGCTCACGGCGATGGCCGACAGGGTCTCCGTCAGGGCCGAAAAGAAGCGCACATAAGCCATATAATGGCATATATTATAGCATACTTGCAGTCGCCAAGAGGCGCATGATACACTGGGAATCCAGATCGATATCTATACAAAAAATTAACCGACACCTAACAAATAATTTTATGAAAGAAGTCATAATCTATTCGACCCCGACCTGTGTGTACTGCAATATGGCCAAGAATTTCTTCAAGGCCAATGGCGTAGCTTACAAAGATTTCAATGTCGCTACGGACATGGACAAGCGCAAAGAGATGATCGACAAGACGGGCCAGATGGGCGTGCCTGTCATCGACCTCGGAGGCGAGATCGTCGTGGGCTTCGATGAGCCGAAGCTCCGTTCTACGCTCGGAATAAAGTAGGCCCGAGAAAGTTCCTCTCGAGGTACATCCGCAGGCGCATTTCTAGCAAGAAATCGCCGAGGACCGAAGAAAAAACCCCTGCAGGGGTTTTTTCTGTTACCGAGGGAGGAAGCTTTCTCGGGCCTACTGTGCGAGATGCGAGAATCGAACTCGCGCCCGATGCTTGGGAAGCACCAGTTCTGCCACTAAACTAATCTCGCCTGCTAGAATCCTATCATCCGCAAGAATTTTTGCCAGCCGCTGGCCTTGGCGGCAGTACTGGAAGCGAGCACAGATGATGCGGAGTCGGGAGATGATGTCGGATCGATGATTACGGCCACAGATTCGCCAGGCTCAACGGCGTGGTATTTGGAGCGCAATTCAGCGCGAACGCCAGCGGGCGTAGAGAGCAGATCGACGCGCTCCGCCAAGGAAGCCTTGTCGGCCTCGAGCTTGGCGAGCTGGGCTTGAGCGGCCTCGAGGCGCATCGAGCCCTCGTCGGCCTTCTCATATATGCCCCAAGCCGCCCTAGCCATGAAGTAGAAAGCTACGAGCACGGCCAGGAACATGAACGGCGAGGATAGGACGGTATATAGGCGGGAGCGGTTGCGGCGCTTCATAACTGACAGTATACTACAGCCACTATGCTATTCCACAAGAATACCAAGAAGTTCGCCAGCGTCGGATTCACAGTCATCAGCATACTCGTGGTTCTGAGCATGTTGCTCCTGTATTTCCCTGCTCTGAGCGGTAGATAGAGCTACTCACCCGCGCGCATCATCTTCACGAAGACTTCCTGAGGGATGTTGACGGTGCCATGCTCCTTGAGGCGCTTGCGCCCTTCTTTCTGCTTCTCGCGAAGCTTCATCTTGCGAGTGATATCGCCGCCGGACAATGTGCCGGCGGCGTCTTTCTTCTTGCCGGAGACGGTCTCGGAAGAGATGATGCGGCCAAAGGCTTTGGCTTGGACCTTGTAGGTGAACAGCTCGCGCGGCATGACCTCGTAGAGCTTCTTGACCATAGCGATAGCCTCCTCCTCGGCGCGGCGGCGGGAGACGACGCGGGTGAAGGCTACGACAGGCTCGTCGGCCACCATGACGTCCATGCGGACCACGTCAGCCGGGCGGTTAGCGGTGATGTCATATGAGATCGAGGCATATCCGGAAGAGATGCTCTTGACCTCGTCGAAAAAGTTGCGCATGAGCTCGCGGAGCGGCATGACCATAGTGATCATGGTGCGATTGTCGCCAAAATTCTCGGTGGCTGTGACTTCGGCTTCGTGATCATAGAGGGCCTTCATGAGGCCAGAAAGATAGGCTGGCGGGGTGATGATCTTCATAGTGACGATGGGCTCGGAGACGGACTTGATGTCGTTGTCGTCCGGGAAGAGGGCCGGAGAATAGACGGTGACCGTCTTCCCTGTCTTGAGCTCGATGGTATAGATGATGGATGGCTGAGTGATGATGAGCTCGAGATCGAATTCGCGGCGCAGGCGCTCGGTGACGATCTCCATGTGGAGCATGCCAAGGAAGCCGCAGCGATAGCCCTTGCCGAGCGTGCCGGAGGCTTCTTCTTCATAGGTGAAAGAAGAGTCGGAGAGCTTGAGGCGGCCGAGAGCCTGGCGCAAGAGCGGCAGATCATCCTGCGACTCGGGATAGAGCGAGGCCCAGACTACCGGTCGCGGGCTCATATAGCCAGGAAGAGCCGGAAGCGTGTCTTTGACCGATGCGACAGTGTCGCCGACCGATGCGACGCCGGGCTCCTTGATTCCTGTGACGATATATCCGATCTCGCCCATGCCGAGAGATTCGACCGGGGTGTTGTCAGGCTTGAAGATGCCAACCTCGATAGCCTCGAACTCTTTGTTGGCGATCTTGAAGACGAGCTTCTCGTGGCGCTTGACGGAGCCGTTCACGACGCGGACATAGACGATGACGCCGGTGTGGTTGGAGTATTGGAAATCGAAGATGAGCGAGCGGAAGCGGTCGGTCTCATTGGAAGCGTGGGGCGGCGGGACGCGGCGGATGACCTCATTGAGGAGATGCTCGACGCCTTCGCCGGTCTTGCCGGAGACCTTGATGACGTCGTCGGGCGAACAGCCGAGGAGCTGGCTCACCTCCATGATGACTTCTTCGGTGCGCGCGAGCGGCGAATCGATCTTGGAGACGGTAGGGATGATGACGAGGCCGGCTTCGCGGGCCATGTTGAGGGTGGTGAGGGTCTGGGCCTGCACGCCTTGGGTAGCATCGACAAGGAGGATCGAGCCCTCGACAGCCTTGAGAGCACGCGAGACCTCGTACGAGAAGTCGATGTGCCCCGGAGTGTCGATGAGGTTGAGGACGTATTCCTGGCCGGCAGGCGCGGTCGAAGTGGCGACGGCGGCTTTGTACTTCATCCTGACAGGCTGCATCTTGATGGTGATGCCACGCTCGCGTTCGAGCTCCATGGAGTCGAGGACCTGTTCTTGCATCTTGCGCTTCTCGATGGTGCCGGTCAGCTCGAGCAGGCGGTCAGCCAAGGTCGACTTGCCGTGGTCGATGTGGGCGATGATCGAGAAATTGCGGATATATTTGGGGTCCATGGCAGGAAGAGAATGCTGGCTCAAAATAACACATTTTTGATGAATGCGCTAGTTTTGGCCTTATTTTGGGCCATAACACGCTCTGCGGGTTTTCTATTTGCTAAGCGGTATTACTTTTACAGTTATGAGGAGTGGTGCAACGGGGTTTGTTTAAGTTCTGGTGCAAATGGAACACCTCATTCCCGCAAAAACCTGAAGGCCTGTTTTACGTCGCACAATATTTTGTCGTCCAAAACGGATCAGATGCCATAAGGATTATACGACAATGCTTTTTTATTTATGTACATGGAGTTTTGAGCGAGAGCCAGCCATACTTCTCCGCCAGCGTTCAAATATCACGAAAATTTTCGTGAAGTTTGAACGCTCATGAAATACCCCGCGAAAAACCCTACAAGTGTTCCACTTCCGCCGGCGGTACCTGGGTCTTCCAGATCTTGCGATGCAGGACGCGCCAGACTTCGGCGAGCTCTTTGTTCTGGAGGATGATCAGGGTGATGACGAGGACCACCAGGCCGATGAGGGCCGAGGCGAAGCCTTGCATGAATATGCCCCAGACCTTGGTAAGCGGAAATATTCCGGCGAATATCTGCAATGACAGATAAGATGCGTACCCCATGATGACCGAGGCCGCAAAGCTATGGAAGAGCGTGGCGAGGACCGGCTTGCTGAAGCCGCGATACATGCGCTCGAAGGTCACCCAGTGCAGGATCGTATTGAGGATCACGCCGATCGTATAGGCCAGAGCTAGGATGAGCACGCTGCCGCCTCCCTGCTTGCCGGTCTTCAAGAGATCCTCGAGGAAATAATGGAAGAACGGCATGGTGTAGTAGATCTTCCAGAATAGGAACCCCAGAGCCACGATCGTGCCGGAAGAGATGAGATTGATGAGGAACGGCTTGGAGGTCTTGCCTTCGGCGTAGAAGGCGCGCACGAAGAGCACAATGAGGCTCTGCCCGATAGTCGAGACGGTGAAGAGCGCCAGCATGGCCGCCGTGAGGCGCGTATCAGCCCAGTCGAACTTGCCGGCCCCGAGGATAGTGCGCACGATCTGAGCGCGCAGGACTACGAACATGACCATGATCGGCATGGACCAGAAGATGATGTGGCGCGCGGAAGCGATCATCTTCTCGAGGAATTCCTTGAGGTTCTTCTCGTAATAGAGGCGCGACAAGGTCGGGAAGACGGCCGAGGAATAGCTCGCGCCGATCAAAGTGAGCGGCACAGACTGGAGATTGAAGGCGAAATTGAACACGGAGATCGAGCCGGAAGCCATGAGCGAGGCCAGCGAGACCAGCACGAACGAAGCGATCTGGTTGGACGAGAGAGTGAATGTGCGCGGCAGAGAAGTGAGCACGATGGCGCGCACATCATGCCAACGGACCTTGAGGCTGAAGCGCGGCAGGAGCCCTTCGGAGACGATGAATGGCACTTGGATAGCCACATGCAAGAAGGCCCCTACGGCTACACCGATCGCCAACCCAGGAACGCCGAAGATCGGATAGCCGATGACGAGGCCAGCGATGATGCCGGCATTATAGAGGACCGGCGAAGCGGCATAGACCAGGAAACGGTGGCGCATCTGGGTCAGGCTGGAGAAGAGATTGGATAGTCCTAGGAAAAAAGGCGACAAGAGCATGATCCTCATAGAGAAGATCAATTCCGGCAGGCCAGTATCGTTGGCGAAGCCCGGGATGACGCGCGGCACGAGCCATGGCGCGACGAAGTAAGCGATAGCGCTCACCACGATCATGGCGCCGAAGAAGACCGTGAAGATCCCGTCAGAGAAGACGCGCCCTTCTTCCTTACCCTTTTCGAAACGCTCGATGAAATAAGGCAAGAGGATCGACGCCGAGACCAGCGAGCCGACTGATACGAAGATCAGGTCCGGTATGCGGAAAGCCGCATAGTAGATGTCGAGGGTATGACCGGCGCCGAAGGTGAAGGCTAGGAGCTTGTCGCGGACCAGAGCGAGGACGAGCGAGAGCAGGGCGAAGATGCCGAGGAGATAGGCGGCCTCGTGCAGGCCGCGGATCTCCCTGCCGATCATATTGAACCAGCCCTTGACCATGCTAGCGGATCTTTTCTTTGACCGGCAGAGCGGAGCGCTTCTCCGGTGCCGTCGTCAAGGCAGGCTTGGCTCCAGAGAACAGCGAGCGTCCGGCGCGGAGGCTGGTCAGGATGGCCGAGATCTCTTGGTTGTCCGTATTCGTGGCGCCCAAACGCTCGAATTGAGCTATCGCTTCGGCGATACGGCCAAGGCGAGCGTAGGAGAGGCCCAGGAAGTATTGGGCGTTGGCATAGTCCGGCTGGAGCTTGACGGCCAAGGCCAGAGTGTCGGCGGCATCGGCATAAGCGGCATTGGTGTACTGGAAGAGCCCGAGCTGGAAGCGGAGCAATGGATCGTTGGGATTAAGCTTGACTGCGAATTGCGCGGCCGTGATGGCGTCAGGAAGATTGCCTTTGGCAGCCTCGATCTGCGAAAGCAAGAATACGGCATCGAGATAATTATTCTTGACCTGGAGCGACGCGCCGACGGTCTGCAAGGCGTCATCGAGCTTGTTGTTGGATGCTTGGAAACGAGCAAGATTGACATAGATCGAGGGGTTGTACGGGTTGGCTCTGATCGCGGCGCCATAGGCGCCGACGCCTGTCTCATAGGCCTTGTCCATGCGCAAGCTGGCGGCTGCCTCGGCGACGCGGGCCACCGAGAGGAAGTTGTAGTAGTTGTCCTGATCTGCGGCGACAGCGCTCTGAGAATATTTGAAGGCCTGATTGACGAGGGCGCCTGCCTGGGCGGCGATGGCTGTGCTCGAGGCACCGGGAGAGGACGCTGTAGCGATCAGGGCCTTGGCTTGGCCCAAGGAGGCCTCCACCCTGCCCTGCCAATAGACATCTGCTGGATTGAGAGCGAGAGCCATGCTAAAACGGCTGTCAGCCGCTACCGGATTGCCATCCGCTGTGAGCTCGCGCAGGCCTGATCCGAAGTAGGCCAACGCGGCGGCGCCCTTGAGGAACAAAATCATCCAGATCGCCGCGATAACGATCATGGCGATCATCACCAGGCGGAAAGCCTTGCCGCCGTCGCGCGCTGAGATGCTGAGCGGCTGAAGCCTGCCATAAGCGGCTGACGATCCTAGAGCTATGCCGGTCATGAGGAAAGCGAGGAAGAAGAGCGCGTGCGGCAAGACATAGATCATCGAGACGACCCACAAGAATGACGCCGCGGCAAAAGACGACACGACTACGAAGCGAGCATACGGCTGTTCGGGTTCGATGATGCCGCCGTTCTCCCCTACAGCCGCCGAGCGTCCAACGAGGCCACGGAGCGACTTGTATGCGAGCAGACCGAAAAAGATGAAGAACATGGCCCAAGCTATGGCGCCGAGGATGCCCTGGGTCACTACGAAGGTCGGGATGAGCCCGAAGCCTGAATTGAATTCGACGCTCCAAGCGTCGGTCGCATTGATGCCGACCGGCTTGTAGGCCAAGAATGCCTGAGTGAAGCGATTGGGGCCGGCACCGAGGAGCGGCGCGGACTTGAGCTCAGCCGCCGCGACATCCACGGTCATCTGCCACGGCAGGGAGAGCTCGGCGTAGCCGGCGCCGAGCTTGTCGACGAGCGGTGCGGCCAGCGACGGACCCTTCCAGGCAAAGATGGCGGCGATGGCGAAAGCGAAGAACGGCACCCAAGCTATTCGACGCAACCAGCCAACAGAGCCCGCGCCGGCTTCCCGGCCAGCGGATAGATACAAGGTCAAGCCGAGCATGACGAGCGCGGCGGCTTGCCAAACATATTGGCTATTGATGACTATCGCCCCAAAGATAGCGGCCGCGAACAAGACCCAATAGAGGCGCTTGAAGAGCGGCGGCAGCGGCAGGATGAGGACCGCTGTAAGAGCGATGATCGCAACGGTCATAGAGAATATTCCCAGACCATACCAATTGCCGAGGATCGTGGACGTCGCGGTACCGAGGACCCCTAGAGAAGCGAAGCCGGCGCCAAGAGCCAAGCGCAAACCTTGGAAGGCATAGAGCACGAAGAATGACCCGGCGATGCCGGTGTATATGATCATGGCATGGTCTACTCGGCGCGAGACCGCCACGAAAGAGACAACCAGCGAGACGACCAAGAGAGCTATGAAGCTGCCAGCGCCGAGCTCGAATCCCTGTCCGAAGAATGATTTGAAGAAATGGCCGCTACCGAAGGAAGAGGCGATGATCGAGACGATCAGCAATGCGCCAGCCCAGACTATCTGCTTGGGAGGCAAGCTCAATGAACGCTCCTTGATCGCAAGGAGAGCATAAAGCACAAAAGCCGTGAGAGTGCCCAGGGAGATGACGAGCGTCTTGGCGGCCTCAAGGACGAAGTATTGGCTAGGCCAGAAGGCTAAAGGTGCCAGGATGGCCGTGACCAGGAGAGCATTGAAAGCGGAGGACTCCAGGCGTGAAGGGTGTTCTGATTGGTGCATGTTATTTGGTTCGTAAAGCTGTTAAAGCTCGCTTTGGCGTTCTGACTATTATACCAACCTGCACCAGACGAGAACAAGCGCTCCGGTGTGGAGCGCTTGTTCATGTTCGTCGCAGATAAGCCGAATTCTGTGCCATCCTTGCGGATGGCTAGCAACCATTTATCTAGGATGCATGTCGCCATGCATCTCCAGCGGTTCTCCGGCCTTGCGGCCGGCACGACCTTGCACCGAGGTAAGGATTTTGCCGTTGCACCTCCCGCGTTGCCGTGGGAGCTGATCCCGAAGGATCTCCCTGCTGTTTCCGGCAGAGACGTCTCTGTTCGCACCTCTCGGATCACCCTGGCGGGCGTTACCCGCTACCCTGCTGCTCTGCCTTGCGGCGGAGCCGGAGTTCGGACTTTCCTCACGTGAGCTTGCGCTCGCGCGCGGTTGCTTGTGCGACTGCCAGTAGAGTACCACGAATTTGGCGGTATGACAATC
>JAHFMA010000067.1 GCA_023264475.1 Candidatus Parcubacteria bacterium
CTCTCCTCCAGAAGTACTTGAATACCCATGGCTACCAGGTCTCGCTCTCCGGAGCAGGGTCGCCCGGCAACGAATCCACGTATTTCGGCCCGGCTACACAGACCGCTCTGGCCAAATTCCAGGCCGCCAAGGGCATATCCCCAGCGGCAGGGTATTTTGGGGCAAAGACGAGGGGAGTGGTTAGTTCTACTAAATAGTTTACGAAAAAACAGGTAGGTGTCGTGGTTGTGTTTTCGAAAGAACATCCGCAGGCAATTCTCAGCAGAGAATTGTCGAGGACCGAGAAAAATCCCCTGCAGGGGATTTTTCGTGTCTGGAGAAAACACAACCACGACACCTACATAATCTCACCTAACTAGATCGTCAGGATGACAGGAATGACCATCGGATGCTTGGCGGTCTCCTGCATCAGATATCGCGAGACCGCATCTGTGATGTTGTCTTTGACCACGTCGATGTTGATCGGGTTCATGCCACGGGTCGTGTTCTCGATAGTGTCTTTGATCATGAGGCGCACGCCGTGGAGCAATTCCTGAGATTCGCGCAGATAGACGAAGCCGCGAGAGATGATGTCCGGCGACTTGCGGAGCTTACCGGTCTGGGCGTTCACGATGCCGAAGATGATGAAGATGCCGTCCTGGGCTAGGGCCTGGCGGTCGCGGATGACCACATCCTGGACGTCGCCCACTGAGAAGCCGTCCACGAGCACGAGACCGGAAGGAGCTCTCTCGCGCAGCTTGACCAGCTTGGTGCCGCCGTTCTGGATCTCGACGATCGAGCTGTTGTCCGGCACTACGACATCGGCATCAGTGAGACCGTTCGCCTCTTTGGCGACTTCGGCGTGCACGCGGAGCATGTAGTGATAGCCGTGGACTGGCATGAAGAACTTCGGATGGATCTGCTTGTGGATCCAAGCCGTCTCATCGCGATTGGCATGGCCCGAAGAATGCACGTCAGCGATCTTGTAGTGGATGATCTTGGCGCCCTGGCGGGAGAGGTTGTCTTTGAGCTTCTGGACGGCGCGCTCATTGCCCGGAACTACCGAGGATGAGAGCAGGATCGTGTCGCGCGGGGTGATCTTGACCTTGGCATGGGTCTTGTTGGCCATGCGCATGAGCGCGGCGAATTCGTCGCCCTGGGCTCCGGTCGCGAGGATGATCACGCGCTCCGGCGGCAGGCTGTCGATCTCGTCGGTCGAGATCATGGTCTCCTTCTTGCACTTCAAGAGGCCCAGGTGCTTGCAGACCTCGAGGTTCTGCTTCATGGAGCGGCCCTCGACGGCGACGCGCTTGTTGTAGAGCTCTGCGAACTCGATGATCTTCATGAGGCGCTCTAGGAGGGACGAGAATGTCGCGATGATCAGGCGTCCTTGGACGTTCTTGATGATCTCCTCGATGTTCTTGTGCACCCTCTTCTCAGGAATGGAGAAGCCAGGGTTCTCGACGTTGGTCGAGTCGGCCATGAGCATGAGCACCTTCTCATTCTTGAAAGCGCGCTCGTATTCGGCGACTTCATGATCGGTTGGCACGCCGTCGACGTGGTCTAGCTTGAGGTCGCCGGTATGGACGATCGAGCCGTACGGGGTCTCGATGATCACGCCCATGGCATCGGGGATCGTGTGGGTCACGGCGAAGAATTTGACCTTGAGCTTGCCGATGGTCACATATTGGTTCGTCTCGACCAAATGGATGTCGATCTTGGGCACCTGAGGGAATTCTTCCTGGCGCTTTTGGATCAAGACCGAGGTGAGGAGGCGAGTATAGAGAGGCGGATTGCCGATACGGGGCATGATATAAGGGATGCCGCCGGTATGGTCCAAGTGTCCGTGGGTGATGATCACGCCGCGGATCTTCTCACGGCGCTCCTCGACATATTTGGTGTTGGGCAGGATATAGTCGATGCCCGGAGTGTTCTCATCCTTGAATTGGAAGCCGATGTCGATGATGATGATGTCATCGCCGTATTCTATGGCTGTGCAGTTGCGTCCGATCTCCTCGACACCGCCCAGTGGGACGATGCGGATGGTGTCCGGTGCCATCGGAGGGATCCGGTCACCTTCCTTGGCGTTCAGAGCGATATGGGCCGAGCGGGGAGCCGGGCGGAAGCCGCCGCCTTTCTTCATCGGGCGGGACTCCTTGCGGATGATGCTCATGCGCGCCCCAGCGATGTGGCCGACGCCGGCGAGCTTGCGGGCGCCTTTGCCCAAGACCACGCGGTGGCCCTGCTGTTGTCCGGCTTGGCCTGCGCCTACGTGCGCAGGCATGGCAGGTTGTCCGCTTGGAGAGCTCTGGACAGCATTGGCGGGGACGTCGCTCCTCAGGATGCGAGTGCGGCCCGCGCGACGGTCGCGGTTGAAGCCGAAATGCCTGCGCGGGCCGCCGCCGGATTGCGGCGGACGCTGCTGCTCTGGCGCTTGGTCTTTTTTCTGTTCGTTCATCGGGGTGTTATTTCTTATTGGTCATTAAATATCTGATAGCTGTTTCTCGTCGTTGCGATCTCGATCGAAGATCTTCCAGACTCTCTCGGTCTCCGTGTACCAATCGCTCACAGAGGCGAATCGGTCGGTCGGGCTGGTGATCACCCCCAAGTCGACGCCTTGCAATGATTTGGGCACGGCATAGACGAAGTCAGGAGCGTACAAGAAGGCGGCGGGCGCATCGGCAGCGATCACCTGCTCGAACTGTCCCCAGTAAGCGGCGCGGGCGGCCACATCGGATGAAGAGCGGATGCTCTCCAAGATCTTGTCTGCCTTGCTGTTGGCATACATCGAGACGTTGAGGCCCGGCGCATTGCGCTGAGATGAGTGCCAGAAGGCATACAGGTCGTTGTCCTTGCCGACGGCTTCGCCGAAGAGCAAGGCGTCGTAAGAGCGCGTGCGGATCACGTTCTGGTAGAGCTCGCTCGGGTCGAAGATCTTGACCTCGACGTCTACGCCTAGATCCGCCCAAGCTTTGCGGACGGCTTCAGCGGTGAGCTTGAGCTCCGGCACATCGGCGGTGTATAGAGAAATGGCGAGCGTCTTGGTGGGATTTTTGGCGACCTTCTTCTCATATATGCCATCGGCGTTCTTCTTCCAGCCATTCTTCTCAAGAAGGGTAGCGGCGCCTGCCATATCGCCAGATTTGGGAGTCGTCGAAGCCGGCGCGCTGGCCATGCCGGGCGGCAGG
>JAHFMA010000068.1 GCA_023264475.1 Candidatus Parcubacteria bacterium
CGGCTGTATATGCGTTTGAGCTCTTCGAATCCGAGCTGCATCTGGAAGGTGCCGGGCTGGAAGGCTAGTTTGACGGACGGATGGGCTTCGAGATAGTCCGCGATCGCCATATGATAGGGGAAAGTGTTGTGTCCCAGAGAAGTCAGATATATCCACTTGGGCTCGTCGAAATGCGGCAGGACATAGTCGTATTCGGTGTGATTGACCAGGATGGTGCGGTCGGCCTCGTACCAGAGCACGAAGTGGTAGTTGGTCGGCTTGCCTCTGTGCGTCTTCACATAGGAAGTGACGACTTTGTTCTTCTGGAGCTCGGCGAGGCATTCTTTGCCGTTCTGGTCGTTGCCGATATTGGCGATGAGCGCGGAGCGCAGGGTGAGGCGGCTGGCAGAGACCGCAGCGTTGGCGGCATTGCCGACGGCCTTCACGACTTTCACATACTCGAAAGGCACCTTATCCCCGAATCGCACGCAGAGCTCGCAATCGGCTTGGTTGACCTTGCAATGCACGGCGGCGTCCTTGAGACGGATGAAGGCGTCGGTGGTCAGATCGCCGATAGCGATGAAATCCATAGGTTTTTTGAGCATGGACATGTTGTGGACAGTATAGCATCCAGGGCATGATATAATCGGCATACAGTAATCCACACCTCATCGATATCCCCGTGAAGACTCTCATCGAATGCGTGAATGAAGCCCGTGCCGCGAAAAAGGCCGTAGGGCATTTCAATGTCTCGACCTTGGATGGCATCTGGGCTGTGGCTGACGCCGCTCGCGATCTCAAGCTCCCTGTGATCATCGGCGTCTCCGAAGGCGAGCGCGACTATGTCGGCGTCAGGGCGGCGGCTTTGGTCGTGAAGTCGATCCGCGAAGATCGCGGGCAGGAGATCTATCTCAATGCCGACCATACCTACTCTTTCGAGCGCGTGAAAGAAGCTATAGATGCCGGCTATGATGCGGTGATCTATGACGGCGCAGCGTTGTCTTACGAAGAGAATATCGCTACGGCCAAGAAGTGCGTAGATTATGCCAAGAGCCACCGTTCTTTGAGCGGGGCACCCATCGTCGTAGAGAGCGAGCTGGGTTTCATCGGCCAATCATCCAAGATCCTCGATGCCATTCCCGCAGGGGCTGCGGTCACGGAGGCTCAGATGACCTCTCCCGAAGATGCTCTGCGCTTCGTCCGTGATACGGGAGTGGATCTCCTGGCTCCGGCCGTCGGCAATATCCATGGCGTAGTGCGCGGCGGCGACCCGGCTCTCAATACCAAGCGCGTCAAAGACATCTATGACGCAGTCGGCATCCCGCTCGTCCTACATGGAGCTTCCGGCAACACTGCGGACGATATCCGCAAGTGCATCGAAGGGGGAGTCGCTATCGTGCATGTCAATACCGAGCTTCGCATCGCCTATCGTTCAGGCCTGGTCCGCTCGCTCTCCGAGAATGCCGACGAGGTCGCGCCGTATAAATTCCTGAAACCCGCCAAATTGGCTATGCAGAAGGTCGTGGGGGAGAAGCTCCGCATCATGAACGGAGCTTAGAGCTCTTTTTTCGTGTCGCAGGGTGTTGTATAATCACTCAGTAGTCTAATCACAAATCACATGACAACAGGCATCGAATTCGACGAAGATCGCGGCAATTATGCCAAGCGTATCCAGTCCGGCGGCAACCCATCCAAATGGGCCACTTGGCTCATCCAGCACGGATTCGCCAAGACGCAATCAGGCGCCCAGGCCATCCTCGTGGGTCTGGCTGTTGTGAACCTCATTATTTGCTTTATGGTCATAAAATACTTCCTATGATCAGATCACACCGCGGTTTCACTTTGATCGAGCTTCTGGTAGTCATTTCCATCATCGGTGTGCTTGCTTCTATCGTGCTCGCTTCGCTCAACTCTGCCAGGTCTAAGGGGCGTGATGCGCGCATCTCCTCCGATGTCCAACAGGCCCGATTGACCCTTGCTGTCGGGTATGACGGCTTCAAATTCCCCGACCTATATAATGTTGTCGGTAACTGCAATTCTCCGGCCAATGCCATCAACTCTAATTACAGCCAATGCGTCAATGGCAGCTCTCCAGGTAGCGCCAATCTGAGCGTGCTCTCGTCCGATGCCAACAATATGGGCAGCATACTCTACTTCTCGATCGCCCCGAACGGCAATGCCTACGCCGTGCGCGGACGCCTATCCTCCAACGCTTCTGCTTACTTCTGCATAGATTCTACTGGCAAGACCAACACCAAGGACGCCCTCACCCCGACCATCGTCGGCACTTGCAACTAGTGCCAAAGCGTGTATACTGTCCCTCATGTTGTCACTGACCGTAGAGAAGCGCGACTCCAAAGTCCGCGCCGCCAAGATCCGTCAAGCCGCCAAGATTCCGGCGGTTTACTATGGCCCGAAACAGGCTTCTACCTCAGTCTCTATACCGATGATCGAGTTCAAGAAGGTCTGGAAGAAGGCCGGCGAATCCTCAGTCATCATCCTCAAGGACGGCTCTGAAGAGCACGAAGCTCTCATCCATGAGATCGACGTGCATCCGGTATCTGGCGAGCCTCGCCATGCTGATTTCTATGTGATCGAGAAGGGCAAGAAGGTCCAGGTCAAGGTCCCGCTCGTCTTCACCGGCACCTCTCCTGCGGTCAAGGACAAAGGCGCTATCCTCATCAAGGTGCTCCGCGACCTCGAGATCGAGGCTGCTCCCAAGGACCTTCCGCGCGAGATCAATGTGGATCTCTCTGTGCTCGTCGAATTCAACGACACTATCCACGCCAAGGACATCAAGCTCCCGGCCGGCGTCGATCTCAAAGTCGCCCCTGACGAAGTCGTCGCCTCGGTCTCTGAAGCCAAAGAAGAGGTCATCGAAGCCCCGACCGCTATCGACATGTCTGCTATCGAAGTCGAAGCCAAGGGCAAGGAAGCCAAAGAAGGCGAAGCCGGTGCCGCTGACGCCAAGGGCGATGCCAAGAAGGACGACAAGAAGCCCGAGAAGAAATAATCGCAAGCTTCCACAAACCCTCGCTCGACGCTATAATCAGCCCATGGAGCTTTCCTTAAGGAAGACAGCATGGGCTTTTTTGTTCGTCGCCGTGGCGGCCTCTCTTTGTGGGCGCTCGGCCTC
>JAHFMA010000021.1 GCA_023264475.1 Candidatus Parcubacteria bacterium
GCTCTCAAGGCGGGAGAGAGATTCTCGGCAAAGGAGCTCGCATATCCGATGCTCATGAATTCGTCCAACGTAGCGGCGGAGGCGCTATCGTCTACGACCAATCGCACGCGCTTCTTGGAGCTCATGTCCAGCTACGCTTGGGAGATCGGCATGAAGGACACCTATTTCGCCGATCCGACCGGCTTATCGGCACGCAATGCCGGCACGGCGCGAGATTTCTTCGCTTTGGCGCGCTATCTGTATTCCAACCGTCCCGGCATCCTAGCGATCACGCGCCTAGCGACGAGCTCAGTCGCGACCACGACAGAGCATGGACGCCATCTATTCACGAATATCCACCCGTTCGTCACGGACCGTCGCTTCTTGGGCGGCAAGACCGGGCATACTCCGGAGGCGCTGGATACCATGCTCACGATCATGAATGTGAACGGCAAACCTACGGCATTCATCGTCCTTCACTCAGAGGATCGGCAGAGAGACACTCAGATATTGATCGAGCAGGTTTCAGCCTTGATGAGTATAGGCGGCTAGGCCTTGCCTTTGATCCAGTCGGCGATGACCTCCTTGGTCTCGTCAGGGCCAGAGACTTGCACGCAATCTATCCCAGTGGTCTTGGCCGGATAGTCGTTGCCGCCATAGAACAGAGCGTCGCCTACGAAGATCATCTTCTCGATCGGTAGTTTGAGGTATTCCTCGAGCTTGTGGATGCCATAAGCCTTATTGATGCCGCGGCGAGTGATGTCGATGGATGTGGTGCCGCCGAAGCGCACATCATATTCTGGGATGCGCTTCATGAGCTCCGCTACGATCTGCTCGCGCTTTTTGCGATCAGGATCCCAAGCTATCTTGAGATCGAGCGGCGCAGACTGGCCGAGGGCCGAGAAGGTGATCTGCGAGCCACGATCCTCGATGAGCGGGCCATAGGCGCGGGATGGCGGCGTATAGCCGCATCTGGTCAGGGATTCATTGAGCGAGGTCATGATGCGCTCCTTCTCTTGCGGCGTCAGATGCTCGGCATAGACGTCGACCCATGAGCCCTTCCAGACTAGGAGGCGGGTGCCGGAAGTCGGCAAGATATAGAGCCTCGAGAGCCCGGAGATGTCTGGCGAGAATGAATGCAGGAATTGGGTCTCGAATTGTGGGAAGCCTCCGCCGGAGATGACTGCGACTTTGGCCACGGACATGAGGCGCGCCAGGATCGCGGCCATAGCCGCGTCCAAGGGCTGCTTCGACGCGGCCAAAGTGCCGTCTAGGTCGAAGATCACTAGCTCTTTGCCGTCTAGCTTCATGGTAGGAGAGGCTTGCCGACTTCTAGCATCTTGAGCAGGGCCGAGAGCTTGATCGTGGCCACACCGATCACGAAGTCGCCGCCGCCATAGTACATATAGGCGGTATTGCCGCGGATGACCAATCCGCAAGGGAAGACGACGTTGGGGACCACGCCCTTGCGCTCGTATTCTTCTTCGGGCTCGAAGAGCGGCACTGCTGTGCGCGCCCGGACGATGGTCGGGTCATGGAGATCCAGGAGCACTGCGCCGACGCGATAAGTCGTAGACCAAGAGACGCCGTGATACAGGAGCAGCCAGCCGTCTTTGGTCTTGACCGGCGGAGCGGATATCCCGACCTTGCCGCCGTCCCACATGCCGCGCCTAGGGCCGATGATCTCGATACATTGAGTGATCTTCTCTTTGGAGAAGTCTAGGGAATCGACGAAGTCGGCACAGATGCTCTCATGGACGCGATGGAAGAGCATATATCCGCCCTTGACCGGCTCGGGCAGAATGGCCGCGTCCTTGTTCGGGATGCCAGGCGGAGTGATGGCTTCGGGCTTGGACCAGGCGCTCCATTTGTTCTTGATGAAATCGTCCGCAGATATGGAGCTCACGGCCACGCGCGGAGTGTTGCCGTCATAACCGGTATAAGTCATGTATATGCGGTCGGCGATCTGCATGAGACGAGGGTCTTCACATCCATAGTTGTCTTTGCCGCCATCGTCGCGCATCTCGAAGGGCTCACGAGGCAGATAGACAGGCTTGTCCGGGCGAGCGTCGATGCTGATGCCATCGCTCGACACGGCATAGCCGAGCGTAGAGACGTTGCCGTCGGCGACGGCACGATAGAGGATATGCGTCTTGCCACCGAGGTCGATGGCGGCCGGATTGATGGTGCCGTGAGATTCCCACATCACTCCTGGGCGCGGGGCGATGATCGGATTTCCTGGAAAACGGGTCAAGCCGCGCTTCTCCGTGCCCTTGATGCTACGGAGCAGGTTGTCGAGCGGGATGGTCGCTACGGCTACATGAGTGTCGGCGGCCCCGTAATAGATCTCCAATTGTCCGCCGCGGATGAGCGCGCCCGAAGGGAAGATCGTATGCGGGACTTGGCCGACCTCCTCGTAATAGGCTTCTGGGACCATGAATGGGCCCTTGGTGCGGCCGATGATCTTGCGCGGATTCTCCAAGTCTAGCAGCAAGACTTCGACGCCGAAGACATGATCGCTCCGGCCATATCTCTGCATATGGGCGTAGACGACGAGCCAGCCCTCTTCGGTCTTGAGAGGCGCGGCGCCGAGCTCGAGGTGATCGTCTTGCAGGCGACGGATGGAGAGCTTGTGCGAGTCGACGTTCTTCTGCCAATCCTCCCAATAGGTCGGCGACCAGATGTCCTGTTGCTTATCGAATTCGGCGTAGCAGATGTCGGATGGAGCATGATCGGTGTTGATGGTGAGCAGTGCTGCCATCTTGCCGCCGATCTTCTCGGGAAAGAGCGCCATGGCTTTGGCATTGAAAGGGGTCACGAGGTGTTTGGCCTCGACGGTCTCTAGGTCTTTGGAGAGCACGACGCCGACCTTGACCGTCTCGGCCGAGAAAGGGTAGCCGCCGAGCGCGGTATAGAAGATGTAATAGGTGTCGCCGAGCTTGGTCACGCGTGGGTCTTCACAGCCATAGAGATCGAACTCGCGGTCCGGGCCGAAGAGGACCTTGCGGTCTTCATAGCGCACGCCGTCGCTGGAAGACGCGACCGCGACCACGGAAGTGCTGAGATGCGGGTCTTTGAGCAGGTCAGGTTCGGACATGGCGCGATAGACCATGTAGGTCTTGCGTCCGGACACGACCGGGCTACCATTGAAAGCCGCGATGGCTTCCCAAGGATGGCCCTCGATGGGGGAGATGATCGGATTGGATTCTGATCTTGTTAAGACGAACATGATTGAATATATTATCCTACTTTGCCGTAGGCCATGAGCCACTCGAGGAGCGGTTGCAGCGGAGTCTCTGCCAAGCAGGTGTGCTTATCGCCTCCGCCGTAATAGACGAGGAGCTTGCCGTCTCTCACTACCGCGCCGGTCGCATAGACGACTCCCGGCTTGCCGTCATTCTCGTAATTCATGTCCGGAGAGAGGATCGGCTCCGGCGAGCGATACAGCACCTTTGACGGATTGTCGAGGTCGAGGATCATCGCTCCGACCTTGTAGCCGACCACGTGCTTGGAATCGCGCGCGTCTATGGCGTGATAGAGCAAGAGCCAGCCGATGTCGGTCTTGATCGGCGGAGCCCCGGCTCCGCGGACGCGGCTATCCCAATAGCCGGCGCGGCTCTTGTCGGCATAGCCCCAACCGCCGTGCGCCCGCAGGCTCTCTATGGATGGCACCATATCAGGGCTGTCCACATAGGCGATCATGATCCGAGGCGCGATGCCGTGGAGGATGGCGTATCGGCCGTGGATCTTCTCGGGGAAGATGACCCAATTCTTGGCTGGCGCGCCCTTGGGCGAGAGGAGCACCGGACGCTTCCACTTCCATTTGTTCTTCTCTAGGTCATCGAGCGCGATCGAAGTCACAGCGATGCGCATGTTATCCCAGCCTTCGAAGGCAGTGTAAGTCATGTAGACGCGGTCGCCGATCCTTACGGTGCGCGGATCTTCGGCGCCGCCCCAGCCGCCCCCGGAAGGGTGCGCGCCGAGATCGTGATTGTGCGGCAGGTTGGCTTCGGAGGCTTCCGGCATGCCGTATCCGGGGACCGGCTCATAGACGGCATATGGCGACCGCACATCGAAATGTCGTCCGTCTTTGCTAGAAGTATGGCCGACGCGCGAGATGCCGTCGCGGCCGATAGCACGATAGAAGAGGTGGACGATGCCTTTGCGATCCTCTACGGCTCCTGGGTTGAATGTGCCCTCGGCCTCCCAATCGCGGTGGCCGGCAGGGGAGATGATCGGATTGGCTTGATGGCGAGAGAGATCATGGCGCTTGCGGGCGCGGCAGCGAGCCGAAGTCTTGGCACAACCGCCGACGAGAGACCAGACTACAAGGATCGCCGCGATGGCGAACGAGATGAGCGCTGTGATCAGGGCCGGGCTCATATTCATCTGTAGTGTGCTGAAGTTCTCATAGTTCTTGTTCTAGCTCCGGCCGTACTTGTCTTCTAGCCGGACGATATCATTCTCATCGAATTCTCCGAAAGTCATTTCCATGAAGAGCAGAGTCTCCGTGCCGCCCTTCACTCGATGATTGATGCCCTTGGGGACGAAACAATCGACGCCTGCTGTGAGCTCTTTCGCTTCGCCATCGATCTCAGCGGTGCCGTTTCCCGATATGACATGCCAAAATTCGTCTCTGTTGTGATGGAACTGGAGGCTGAGAGCCTCTCCAGGCTTCACCGTGATGAGTTTAACCATGGACGGCGCGACTGTGTCGCGCAATAACCATAATTCCTCCCCCCACGGTCGCTCTTCGCGATAGGGTTTAGGGGATTGCATAGGGATGCTTGGGGCAATTATAGCATCTCCGGGGGCCGTAAAATCGTTTTTTCCCTGTGAATAACTATCTTTGAGGCCACGGCGGGAATCGAACCCGCGATCGCGCTTTTGCAGAGCGCTGAATTACCACTTTTCTACGTGGCCACGCTTGAATCCTACAGCTTTTTGGCTATCTCGTCTAATCGCTGGCGGTTCTTCTCGCCGCGATCGAGGAACACCTCGAAGAAAGGGATGCGCTGGATGCGAGCGCGCTCCATGAAATAATGCTTGAAATCTGTGAGCTGGCGGTGGGCGAAGCCGATTGCGGCCTCTTCTTGCGATTCGGGGATGACGGTCATGAGGATCTTGGCTCGGCCGCCGCGATCAGCAATCTCGACGCCGGTCACCGTGATGAGCGACTGGCGGTTGGATTCGCGCGAGAAGAACTCAGCGGCGAGCTCGCGGATCAATTCTTGCAATTTGGCGGTCTTCTGATCCATGTGGTTTCTATGCTTTCTCGACGACGCGCACGGCCTCGATCTTGTCGCCTGCGGCGATCTCCGCCTTGGCCTCGATCATAGTGCCGAATTCGAACCCTTCACGGACTTCTTGCACGCGCTTCTTCTGCTGTTGGAGCTCGCGGATCGTGCCTTGTCCGATCACGGCTTCGCGGCGCACGATGCGCACGGCGGCGCCGGTCTCGAGCGTGCCTTCTTGGACCTTGCCTCCGATCACCTGCTTGTCGCGGTCCTTGGAGAAGACTGCCATGATCTTGGCGCGGCCGATGATCTGCTCGACATATTCCTTGGGGACTTTGGCGAGAAGGGCTTCGCGCACATATTCGGTGAGCTCATAGATGATCGTGAAGCTCTTCACATTGAGGGCGATCGGGGAGCGCTCGATGAGCGAAGCGGACTTCTTGTCGGGC
The DNA here is from genome assembly GCA_023264475.1 of Candidatus Parcubacteria bacterium. Lineage (GTDB taxonomy): Bacteria > Patescibacteriota > Minisyncoccia > Phycocordibacterales > PALSA-1337 > C7867-002. Next base: position 5,666 of record JAHFMA010000021.1, read on the forward strand.
ACTGAGTTGAAGCCGACGACCATGATCGTGGGGTCGCTCTGGAGCATCTTCACGTCGTTCTCGTTGATCTCGCCGATGCCTTCGGAGACGATCTTGAGCTCGACTTTGTCATGTTTGATCTTGGAGAGCTCGTGCTTGACGCCGTCCAAGGATCCGATGGCGTCGGCTTTGATGACGATCGGCACGATGGCCGTCTGCGGCTCGCCGACTTCGCCCGGCTTGAGCTTGTCTGCGGCTTTGGTCGGGAGCGCTGCGGCCACGGCGCGCGGCGCGGCGGCCTTGGCCGAGGAGCGAGACTCCTCGGCTGATTTCTCGGCCTCCTTCTTGCTGGAGACGATGCGGAAGGCCGTGCCGCAAGCGGGGATCTCGCTCCAGCCGACGATCACTGCGGGCTTGGAGGCGGCGGACGACGCTACCTTCTTGCCAGTGAAGTCTTCGATGTAGCGAGCCGGAGCCCAGGCGGAGCCGGCGAGGACGAAGTCGCCGACCTTGAGAGTGCCTTCTTTGACCAGAAGCGTGGCGGATATGCCTTTGCGAGTGTCTTTCTCTGATTCGATGATGAGGCCTTTGGCCGGCGCGGATAGATCGGCCTTGAGGTCGGCGAGCTCGGCTACGAGATTGATCATGTCGAGGAGCTCGGGGACGCCGGTGCCCTTGAGCGCGGAGATCGGGACACAAGGCGTGTCGCCGCCCCAGCCCTCTACGTATATCTCATGCTCGCCGAGCGAGGTCTTGGTCTTGTCGATATCGGCGTTGGGCTTATCGATCTTGTTGATGGCGACGATGAAGGGGATATTGGCGGCTTTGATCTCCTTCATGGCCTCGACGGTCTGCGGCTTGACGCCGTCCTCGGCGGAGACCACTAGGATAGCGATATCGGCGGCTAGAGCGCCACGCTCGCGGATCGAACAGAAGGCCGCGTGGCCGGGAGTGTCCAAGAAGGTGAGATCGTGCTTGGCGCCGTCAGTGGAGACGTATGACGCTTCGTAGGCGCCGACATGCTGGGTGATGCCGCCGGCCTCGCCCGCCACGATATTGGCCTTGCGGATGTAGTCCAACAGGGTGGATTTGCCGTGGTCGATGTGGCCCATGACCACGACGACGGGGGAGCGGCGGACCAGGTTTTGCTGGTTTGAGGCAGTCATAATGGGTTTTGACTATATCAGAAAAATGGCTAACTGGCTAGTTCGTTGTCGATTGTTTGACAAATACCTAGTATGTTTGTATAATGCTCACCAGCAAAATCTCAGTTCACTGTCAGTCAACCCCATAGCAAAATGAAATTGCCGAAATTCCTATTCGCACGGTCTGTCGTGCTGTTCGACCTAGTCATCGTTCCACTGAGCCTCGGCTTCGTCGTTGTGAAGCTCTCCGCCTATGTTCCGGAGGATTGGATCGGGCTATTCTATACTCTTGCCGCCTTGTTCTTATTGGCGCCCATCAGCGCGAATGTTTACTACGTCTTGAGGCGAGGCCGGGAAGTGATGCTCCAATCGGTGATCAAACAAGGAGAAGTCTTCCATATCGTAAAGTTCCTTTGGGAAGACCACCTGGAGCGCGGGATCGTCACTAGCCTCATGGTCTCTGTCGATCGCTTCGACTACGAGTGTCGTAGGTTGAGATTCATGGTAAGTATCACCTCTACGAGCTGGCTAGAATTGAAAGAAGGCAACTCGTACGTATTGGTCGGTGACGAAATACAAGCACATCAGGAAGACCCAAGCGTCAGCGAGATGTCCAAGGTCGCCTGACATTTCTCCTGATTCCTGATAGACAGTCGCTCTTAGCCGCCCCTCAAAAGGCGGCTTTTTTATTCACTTCAACCCCTTCTTGGCCTCATCGACTGCCTGCTTCTCTTCGGTAGACAATTCGTGCTGGCTGCCGTGCTTCTTCAAGGGCTTGCCGAAGACGCTCACATGATCGCGGGAATAGAGGCTGGAGAGCACGACGCCGTCGCCTTCTTCGTTCATGAAAGCAGTGGCGAAGCTCTGCGCGCCGCCCTCGCCGGTGCCTTGCCAGGGGTTGAAACGCACCGTATGCACCGACTGCACGCTCTTGCGGAGGCGCTTCTCGACCGTGCCCAGATATGACTCCATCTCGCCCCGGAAGGATTTGAGGTCGGAGAGGTCACCGGAAACCGCTTGGAGCGAATCCCCGATATTATGCGCGTCCGCTGAGACGAGGAAGCGCTTCATCTTGAGCCAGAGGATGATGACGACGATGACAAGCGCGATCGCTAGCGTAGCGAGCACGATCACGGCGATGAAGAGCTGGTCGGGCGAGATATTCATGGCCACATTATACCCGCGTTGTGTGGACTGTAAACGCACAGACATCATTACGAAACATTTTTTGCTCTCTGTGAGCTGGTGCGGGTCTAAGCGACTGATAAAATCATCTCTAATGACGCATGACTGCCGTGCGCTTCAGATTATTTTGGTCCGTTAAAATCATCGCACAATGCAAAAAAACATCGCAACGCCGTCTATCACCCTGGACGATCTGGCAGTCATGGTTAACAAGGGGTTCATGGAGGTTCATGAAGATATCAGTGTGCTCCGCAATGACCTTGAGGATTTCAAGGTCGAGACTAGGGTCGAATTCAACGATCTCCATAATGAGCTAGATGAATTCAAGCTCGAAGTCCGCAGCGAATTTAAAGACCTCAAGCATGTGATCGGTGGCCATAGCCGCCGTATAAGTCGCGTAGAGACAAAGCTGCAAATTGCATAAACGGGGGATTTTGCCATAATGCCCGCATGGCAAGAAGGATATACTTGGACTATGCATCGCTCACGCCT
>JAHFMA010000069.1 GCA_023264475.1 Candidatus Parcubacteria bacterium
TTCAAGAAGATGTTCCCAACTATCCCGCTCGTTCTCACTATCCAAGAAGGCGATCATTTCGAGCGGCGCGAGGGGCCGCTCGCGCCGCTCTTCCGTCGCATCTTCCGGGCCGCTGATCGCATCCAGTGCATATCTAACTATCTTGCAGAATGGTCCGGCCGCATGGGCGCCAAGTGCCCGATAGATGTCGTGCCGAATGCCGTAGATATTGAAAAATTCTCTGCGCCGCTCGCTGTCGGCGCGCGCTCGATCATCCGCAAAGAGATCGGTTTCAAAGACGAGGATATCATCTTGGTCACTGCTTCGCGCCTAGTCTACAAGAATGCCACAGATGACATCATCTCCGCTCTATCTTATCTGGATCCTTCATTCAAGCTCCTCGTGATCGGCAGCGGTCACGATGAAGCCAAGCTCAAGGCTCAGGTCGCTAGCCTCAAGCTAGGCGATAGGGTTTCCTTCAAGGGCTTCGTTCCGCATTCTGAATTGCCGCAATATCTCAAAGCCTCCGATATCTTCATCCGCCCATCGCGTTCCGAAGGCCTCGGCAATTCCTTCCTTGAGGCCATGGCCGCCGGCATTCCAGTGATCGCTACGCCGGTCGGCGGCATACCTGACTTCCTGACCGACGGCGAGACTGGCCTCTTCTGCGAAGTCGACAATCCTAGGTCGATCGCCCAGAAGGCCGAGAAATTCGCCAAGGATCGCGAGTCGCGCGAATACATCGTCGCCCAAGCGGTCAAGATGGTCCACGACAAGTATGGCTGGGCCAAGATCGCGCTGGCCATGAAGGATATCCTCGTCACTGCCAAGCCAATCAAATGAGCAAAAAAATCCTCTTATCGCTAGGCACTGATACGCTCCTCTTCCAGGAAGGGAGCGCCGTGCGCGAGCGCATCCGCGGTTACGCCAAAGATTGGGACGAGATGCATATCGTCGTGGCCGCGGACAAGTCATATCGCGAGACTGCGCTCGCGCCGAACATTTGGATATATCCGACCCGCTCCAGATTCCGCGCCTTGTATCCGCTCGACATGATCCGCCTAGGCAAGTTCATCATCGCCGGTCGAGGCGTCACACATATCACTTGTCAGGATCCGTTCTTGACCGGCATGGCCGGCATATCGCTCAAGAGGCAGTCCAGCTTGCCGCTCGAGATCCAGGTGCATACCGACATCGGCAGTCCCAACTTCACGTACACGATAGGGAACAAGGTCCGCAAAGCCTTGGCGCTCTCATATCTACCCAAAGCCGATACCATCCGCGTCGTCTCGAACAAGATCAAGGACTACATAGTGAATACTCTCGGCATCTCTGCAGTGAATGTGACGGTGCGGCCGATCGCGGTAGACGTGGAAAAGTTCAAATGGGCGCCGATCACCGTCGATCTGCACGACAAATATCCGCAGTTCAAAAAAATAGCCTTGATGGCGTCGCGCCTGACAAGAGAGAAGGACATCGCAAGAGCTTTGTCCGCTTGGTCGTTCGTGAAGATCCAGTCGCCGGGAGCGGGTATGGTCATCGTCGGCACAGGTCCTGAAGAAGCGAGATTGAAGCATGTCGCGCACAAGCTAGGGATATCAGACGTTGTCGTCTTTGAGACATGGCTGGATCAGCCTACGCTAGCCTCTTATTACAAGACTGCAGATTTATTCATGTCCACCTCGCTCTTCGAAGGGTACGGGATGACACTGGTCGAGGCGCATGCTGCCGGATGCAGGATCGTCTCTACGGATGTGGGCGTAGCCAGGGAGATCGGAGCTACGATCGTCGATTGGGATGACGAGAATGTGGCGCGTGGCGTCATTCAGGCCCTTGGGGTATAGTTGAACCCATGAAAATCCTGATAGCGACAGGTCTTTTTCCTCCGGATATCGGCGGTCCTGCGACGTATTCTAAGCTCCTGTCCGATGAATTTCCCAAGAATGGAGTGGAAGTCTATGTCCAAAGTTTTGGTTCAGTACGGCATCTTCCAAAAGGGATCCGACATGTTGCATATGCCAGCTCTCTCATTTGGCACGCTAGAAAGTCAGATCTAATATTCGCACAAGATACCGTTTCTGTAGGTCTGCCATCATTATTGGCGGCATACCTTCTTGGCAAGCCGTTTGTTGTGCGTGTCCCTGGTGATCATGCTTGGGAGCAAGCCGTACAGCGTTATGGTGTAAAGGACTCAATTGACGACTTTCAGAACAAGAGATATGACATTCGTGTCGAGCTTTTACGCTGGATTCAGAAGCTTGTTGTTCGTCAGGCAGACAAGGTCATTGCGCCAAGTCTATATTTTGGAGAGTTAGTCGGTAAATGGGGGAATAAAAATACATTTTGTATATATAATGGCGTTGATATTGATGCTATCAGAGACGGTGTTCGCGGGATTTCTTTCAATCCAAAGACGATTATAAGCGCAGGCCGCCTAGTGCCATGGAAGGGTTTTGACATGCTCATACGCTCATTGAAGAGACTCGACGGATGGACGCTTGAGATCGCAGGTGACGGGCCCGACATGACCAGACTCAAGAGTCTTATTGACGAGGAGGGTTTGGAGAAGCGCGTCACCCTTCTTGGACGGGTTGAAAAGCCCGAGCTGATGAGAAGGATCGCATCAGCTGAGATTTTTGCTCTGAATACTAGCTTTGAAAGCTTCTCGTTCCAGGTCGTCGAAGCTATGACCATTGGCACGCCCATAATCGTTGCAGATGTCGGGAGCCTTAAAGAGATAGTAGATAATGGTGGAAGGGGATTGGTGATCAGATTCAATGATGAAGGAGCTTTCGTCTCAGCTGTTAAGAAGATTTCTACAGATCAAGACACTAGGACGAGGATCATCACAAATTCATTAGTCGCTTCTGAGACATTTTCAGTTAAGAATACAGTGATTGCCACAAAAAAGCAGATCGAGGATGCGTGCGGTGTCCCTACGCCAGCCCTCAAGCGCCGCCAAGCCATCGCCAAGCTCGTGCGCTATCTCTTCTCCGGTGGCATCGCGGCCTTCACTGACCTCGTCTTGCTCTATGTCTTTACCGACATCTGGGGCATGTGGTATATCGTCTCATCGATCTT
>JAHFMA010000070.1 GCA_023264475.1 Candidatus Parcubacteria bacterium
AAGACCGCATTCGAGGTCTTCTCGAGGATGCGCTCTGCGACAGCCTTGCCGCCGAGGCCGAAGGCCAAGCCGAAGGCCAGCGCGCCACCGGCCAAGATGGCCATGACGACGGTCTGGATGAGGCTAGCTGCGACGCCGAGATTGTAGAGAGCGGTCAATATGGCGAAGATCCAGATGGACCACTTGGTCACACGTCCGGCGAGCTCAGCGACATGGAGATGTCCGGCCTTGGCCGAAGCGACCACGACCTTCTGCATCGCGTTCGCGACGACCGCAGAGATGAGGAGCACCAGCACGGAGACGATCACGTGCGGCAGATAAGCGACGACTTCGCTCAGGAACTCATTGACCTGAGACAAGCCGAGCACGTCGAACGAGGCCATGAGGAAGACCACGACGACGAACCACTTGACGAGCGCTCCGACGAAGATGCCGGAATTGAGGTTGTAACCGGCGCGACGGACGACGTCTTCGAGGCCGGCCGAGCGCAAGGCCGCGTCGATCTTGAGGGCCTTGAAGGCGCCCTCGACGAGCTTCTCAACGAGAGCGGCCAAGACCCAGCCGATCGCGAAGATGATGAGCGCGATGATCAGGCTCGGCAAGAAGCTTGCCACGCCGTACCAAACGCTCTGGAGCGACTGTGTGAAGACATCGCCCCAATTCTGAACTAGCATCATATGATTATGAAGTTAGACTTATAATACCGCTTGTAACTACTCCATTATACCTTTTAGCTGGGTTCGATGCCTAGACGATCTATGAGCGTATTGTGGGGATAGTCGAAGATATCGCGGATCAGACGGTCATGGATGCCGTAGCGGTACTCGAAATCAGCCGTTTCAAAGGCGGAATATGACAATTCTTTGCCGATCTCGGCTTCTAAGCGCTTGATGACGGTCTCGATCCTGTGCAGATCGAGGTCTTCCCCGACAAGGAGCAGGTCGACCCTGGCGTCCCAATTCTGGATGAAGACGCCAGAAGCGATGAGGAGCTTGAGGCGGCCGACTCCGGAGAAGCGCTTGGCCAACGAATCGTCAGCGGCGATGCTCGAAATCGTGAGGAGGCTCTTGAGCGGCTCGAGGTATGCAAATTTCTTGTCTAGACAGTATCCGAGGCCATGCTGCTTCTTGGTCACAGGCTTGCCGCCCTGAGAGGACTCGATGTCCTTGGTGATCAGGCGCTTCTTGAGGAAGCCGGCATCGAGCAGATGACCGAGCTCCTTGCGGGCCGCGGGCGCGGGCACCATGAGGCGCTCTGCGACTTCTTCCAGGAAGAAAGAGGCTTCTGCATTGAAGAGGAACAAGCGGAGGATCTTGACCTTGATGATCGTGCCGAACAATGCGGTGAGGACTTCCATGGCGGTGATGTTACAACAAAACCGGCAATTCTGGTAGTCGGCAAGACAAAAGGCCTGATGGACATTGCGAGCGCGACTGGCGCGAGCACTAGGAATTTTTCACCAGAAAAATATCCGTGTCCATCAGGCCTTTTCGTCTTGACGACGAGAAAGTCTGTTATTTCAACTCGACCTTGCCGCCAGCGGCTTCGATAGCCTTCTTGAGGGCTTCGGCCTCTTCCTTCTTGACGCCATCCTTGAGGAGGGCCGGAGCGCCATCGACGAGATCCTTGGCTTCCTTGAGGCCGAGGGCGAGGGCTTCCTTGACGACCTTGATGACGGCGATCTTTGCGGCGCCGGCATCCTTGAGGTGGACGGCGAACGCGCTCTTCTCTTCGCCAGCGGCGGCGCCTGCGGCGGCCGGAGCGGCGACGGCGACGGCCTGGGCCGAGACGCCGAACTTCTTCTCGAGGACCTTCACGAGCTCAGAGAGGTCGATGACCGAGAGCTTCTCGACAGACTCGACGAGAGCCTTGAACTTTGCGGGGACTTCAACTGCCTGATTCTGGGTATCCATGATAGTGGTGATGATTAATGATGATGCGATGATAATATGATCTTACTGAGGGTTCTTCTTGGAGATCTGATCGAGCGCCATGACGAATCCCTGGATCGGAGAATTGATGAGATTGACGAACATGCCCTGGAGAGTCTTGAGCGGCGGGATAGCGGCGATAGCCGTCATCTCTTCTTTGCTCATATACTTGCCTTCGAAGACGCCTCCCATGATGGAGACCTTGTCTTTGAGCTTGTTCTGGAATCCGTACACCGTGCGAGCCGGCGCGACGAGGTCGACGCCATAAGCGAGAGCGATCTCTCCGGGCAGAGCCCCGAGAGCGCCTTCATACTTCTGGACATCGAGCGCGCGAGCCATGAGAGTCTTCTTGGCGACGAACATGCCGACACCCTCAGACTTGAGGCTGCGGCGCATCGTAGTCGCATCGGAGACCGGCAGGCCGTGGATGTTCACGAAGACGAGCGACTTGGCGCTCGACATGAACTTCTCGAGCTTCTCGATGATCTCTTTCTTCTGTTCTTTGGTGCGTGCCATATGATGGCTTCTGAATATTGTTGCGTATAAACGGACGGTTCGACCTTTGCAAGGCCAAACAAAGGAGAGTTACCTCGGAAGGTCTTATTGCTCGGTCTTCCCTAGAATACCGTGCAGCCTTCTGTCTTTGGCCTTGTCGAGCACATTACCACAGCTTATCAGCAAAGACAAATATCTATTCCCTGCCGAACTTCTTGCGGAAAGCGTCCACGAAGCTCTTGAATGAGGCCCGCTCTGCGATCTTCAATTCCCTGAACCAGAAATGTCTGTGACGGTCCATGAATGAAGCCAGATGTCTCTTCATCAAGTCCAGGCGTGATGCGGAATCTCGCACTCTGCCAGGCATGAATGAAGAGTCGCTCGCGCCATCGCCATCTAGATCCAGCTTGAGCGGCGCAGTCGACGATGCCAAGCGCTCAGCCGCTGGCATCATGGAGCCGCCATAGCCCTTGAATGTCGTAGTGGCGGTAGCCAACGGAGTCGTGGGCACGCCGCTCCATTCCGCCTTCTCGACCGTAGAAGTCGCGCGGATGCGCTCGATATCCAGCGTGAATGTGCCTACGCCCGCACCCTCGATCACCGCTGTATAGTCCTCGCCATTATCAGGC
>JAHFMA010000071.1 GCA_023264475.1 Candidatus Parcubacteria bacterium
GACGCCTGATCTATGGGCGCTTCATCTATGGCATGAATGGATATGCCGCCAAAGACGGCTCCAAGATGCAGGTCTATACCTCGAGTGGGGTTGGCACCTGGGGCCCGCCGATGCGCGTCGGCAGCGATTCCGAGATCGTGGAGTTCGTCTTCCGCTAGATAGCATGAAGAAACACGCCGGAATCCTCACTGCGCTCTTCGCGGCTATCGTCATATGGGCTGCGTATATGTACTCCGAACAGCCCAGGCCGATCGGTATGGCTTTCCCCCTGCTCGGCCCTGCGAGCTTCAATGTGCCGCATAGAGAGCTTCCTCAGCGCGAGCGACAGCCGATCGGCCGCATGATCCATCCGGAGCGCATGATCCTCTCTGAGGCGCATGTCGATGATCATTCGCCGGATGTCCTGGCCTATGCCCATGGCACGCTCACGACCGCCGGCAAATTCTTCATCGGCATGGCCTCCAAGGCCGGCAATCCTTATCCGCCCAATGAGCTCGTGGTCTTCGGCGACCCATCACGCCTAGACCGCTATCTCCTCATCAGCTTGCCGCATGCCGGCGATGTCGAGACCATGGTCCGCGACCCCCTTCATGACAAGGTCTATTTCAATCTCTCAGCCAACCATTCGCTCGAGCTCTATGCTATGGATATCGGCCGCTATGCCATCGCGCCGATCTTGAGCACCACGACCGTCGATGTCGGACGCAAACCCGCCATCACGACCGACGGGACGTATATATACGGCATCACTGATACCGATCCCTCCACCGTCTTCAAGGTCGACATTGCGAGCGGCACGCTCATGACCAGTATCCGCGGCCATATCCCCGACGGGCACTCGGCCGCGATCGGCACATCCGGCAGCACCACCGAGCTCTATTTTGGCGGCGGCATGTCCGATGGCTTCGAGAAGGCCGATGCCGCGACGCTCGCGCCGATCACCAAGACCGACCTCGGCCCATGCTCCATGAGCGACGATATGCCATACCAGGGGATCGATGGGCAAGGAGGCTATGTCTATGTCGGCTGTGAGAGTGTCCCGGAAGGCCGCCGCATCGCCACACACGACCTATCTGTCGAGAGATTCTCCCTGCCAGGCAATTCGCTCGGTCTTTTCTTGTATGGCCCGGATATCTACAATGTCGCCCAAGATGGACTCATCGATATCTTCCACGGCCGCGATCTCCGCGATCTCGAGCGCTACCGCATCCTCGACGCTTCCAGCACGCCTATGCGATCCAAGGGACAGAGCGTCGAACCTAATGAGCTCTTCATGGACGATTCCGGCAGGCTCTATTTCACGGCTTGGTGGGGCGTGCCGGGTTTGTATCGCATATCGACCTCGACAATGCTATAGTGCCTCGCGTGACTCACAACACTCCTCAAGAGGCCAAGAACCTCATCACAGGCGTCATCTCCACTACTCAAAAGGGCGGTGGCTTCATCGATGATCCGGATCCCAAGAAGGATTCCGTATACCTCGAGCCAGGCACTCTCAATACCGCTCTCCATGGCGATACCGTCGAAGCGCGCCTCTCTGAGCGCCGCTTCAAAGGCAAGCTCGAGAAGGTCGGCGTCGTCACGCGCATCGTCGCTCGCGCCAAGGAGCATTTTGTCGGCACTGTCGTAGAGGATGGCGGTCGCCTGATTCTCGCTCCTGATGATCGCAAGATGTATGTCCGGATCGCTCTCTCTCTAGATGAGGCCAAGAAGGTCCACAAGGACGAGAAGGTTTACGTGAAGCTCGATCCCTGGACCGATCCTGCCAAGCTCCCGACTGGCCGCGTGGAGCGCGTCCTAGGCAAGAAGGGCGTCAACGACGTCGAGATGGAGTCGATCGTGCTCGAAAAGGGCTTCGAAGTCGGCTTTTCGCCAGAAGTAGAGCGCGATGCCGCTCTAGCCGCGCGCACCGGCCTGCCCATCCCGGCCGAAGAGATCGCCATGCGCCGCGATATCCGCGATACCCCGACCTATACCATCGATCCCTTCGATGCCAAAGATTTCGACGACGCCATTTCCTTCAAGGACATAGGCGGTGGGCTCTATGAGATCGGCGTGCACATCGCCGATGTCTCTCACTATGTCCGCGAGGGGACAGCGCTAGACAAGGAAGCCCTCAAGCGCGGCTGTTCCGTCTATCTCGTCGACCGCACCATCCCCATGCTTCCGGAGGTCCTGTCCAATGAGGTCTGTTCGCTCAATCCGCATGAGGACAAGCTCTCATTCTCGGCTATTTTCATCATGGACGACCAAGCGCACATCAAGGAGCGCTGGTTCGGACGCACGGTCATGAATTCCACGCACCGCTTCACCTATGAGACTGCTCAGACCGCCATCGAGGGCAGTGTCGCCAACATCGCCAAGTATTCCAACGGCCTCCAGACCGAGGCATCAGCCCAAGAGGGCATGAAGCATCGCGACGACCTAGTCATCCTCGACCGCATCGCCAAGGTCCTCAAGCAGCAGAAGTTCTCCAAGGGCGCCATCGAATTCGAGCAAGATGAGGTCCGCTTCAAGCTCGACGCCGAGGGCCGCCCGATCGGAGTCTATATCAAGGAACGCCTCGATACCCACAAGCTCGTCGAGGAATACATGCTCCTCGCCAACCGCGAGGTCGCCAAGCATATCTTCGATCAGATCAAGAAGAAGGGGACGCGCGACACCGGCGCCATCTATCGCATCCACGATACTCCCGACAAGGACAAGATCAAGGAGCTCGCGTCCTTCGTGAAGGCGCTCGGCTACGAATTGCGCTCCAAGGATGGCCTTGTCACGCCGCATGACCTCAATCACCTCCTAGACCAGATTGAGGGCACGCCCCACGAATCGCTCATCCGTACGGCCACCATCCGCTCCATGCAAAAGGCCGTCTATTCGACCAAGAATATCGGTCACTTCGGCTTGGCCTTCGATTTCTATACGCATTTCACCTCGCCGATCCGCCGCTACCCGGACCTTCTGGTCCATCGCGTCCTCGCCAAGCATCTCCGCAATGAGCCTTTCGGCGA
>JAHFMA010000022.1:0-5912 GCA_023264475.1 Candidatus Parcubacteria bacterium
ATGGTCGTGCATCTGCGCCCGGTGGACGTGGTGACCATCAAGGAGCACAACATGCCCAAGTGGCATCTCATCAAGACTGTCCGCCCGGATGTCCTCATCGTCACCAAGGAGACCGTAGAGAAATACGGCAAGAAGAAGCTCAAAGAGATGAAGGCTTTTTGCGGGCAGATCAAGATCCTCGAGCCTCAAGCCACGACTTCGACCAGCGCCAAGATCCGCCGCATGCAGCTCGGCCTAGCCAAGCGCTTCGAGAAAGCTCTCATCCCCAAGATCGCCGATATGATCAGCGTGACCTTGAATGGCAACACCGGCTATAAGAGGAAGTAGGCCATGAAAACAAAAAAGAAGATCATCGTCGCTTATGTCCCGGTCCTCCATGAAGGATACCGGCGCTTTTTCGACAAGCATTCTGATGCCGGCACGCTCTATATCCTTGGGGCTGAGGTCACGCAAGGATTCAAACAGCTGACCAAAGACATCCGCGCTCTGCCACCGGAATTGATCGCTGATTCGATCAGAGCCTGGGACATTTTTTCTGAAATCCAGGTCATAGGCATCGCAGAGCTAGATAGCCTCGCCTCGAGCGGGGCAGAGATCGTCATGCCGGACGAAGATGTCATGCGAGAATTGCGCGACAAATATTTCCCCAAGAATAAAGTCGAGGCTGATTCGATCTTCCTGCGTTGGGACAAGCACAAGTCCACGGAAGGGAAGGCTATAGAAGCCGACCAAGTCATCTCAAAGGCCGACAAAGACCAAGAGATCATCGCCTTGCTCAAGAAAACAGCCGAAAAGAGCGCTGATTGGTGGCGCCACGTCGCTTCGGCTGTAGCCAAAGACGGCAAGGTCATCCTTACCGCATACAACCGCCATCTACCTGCAGAACAGACGCCGTATGTGAACGGCGATCCGCGCAGCGACTTTTCAAAAGGGGTAAATCTAGAGCTTTCGAGCGCTATTCATAGCGAGGCCTCGCTCGTGGCTGAAGCCGCTCGCCAAGGCATATCCCTAGAAGGTGCTTCTCTCTATGTCACGACTTTCCCGTGTCCGCCTTGTGCCAAGCTCATCGCCTATTCAGGAATAAAAAAGCTTTACTATGCTGATGGTTATGGCGTCTTGGACGGGGAAGCCGTCCTTAAGAGCAAGGGTGTAGAGATAATTTTTGTTCAGACAGACTAATTGGCGCCCTTTTTGTAACCCTTTGGCTGGCCGAATTTGAATTTCCAGGATTCGTCGGGCGCGAGCGCCTCTAGGTCCGGTTCGATCATATGTGCATGAAGGTGGAGCACGCTATTGCCGTAAGTTCCTTTGTCCGGATTGCTGCCAAAACGGATAGCGATACCGCCGCCTGGGATATTTCTGCGCACGGACTCTTCTTTGAAGAATTCTATGAGCTCCGCCCCGGCGGCTGGGTCCATATCTTTTATGTGCTCTATGTGCGTCTTGTATATCGCCAAAAGTTGGTGCTTGATCTTCTCATACGGCCACTGATTATCCGTGAAGATCCAGAATTTTCCCTCTTTCAGGATCGGCTTCTTGTGATATTTGAGTAGGTTTTCAGGGCAAAAAGGACAGTGGTCTTGATCGGCGATCTCATTCATCACTTTCTTCTGGTCCTCGCGCCGAACATTATCCGGAATGATGTACTTGGCCATATCTATATGGCGACCGGGATCTTCTTGATACCCGGATGCGGCTCGTAGTCGGCCAAGGTGAAGTCCTCGCGGCGGAAGGCAAAAAGGTCCTTCTTGTCGGTATTCAGCGTGAGAGTCGGCAGGCGGCGCGGCTCGCGCTCCAACATGGTCTTCACGGCATCGAGCTGGTCCACATAGATGTGGGCATCGGAGAAGCTGTGCACATATTCATAGGCCTCATATCCAGTCACATGCGCGATCGCCAATGTCAGGGCGGCGTACTGGATGAGGTTCTGCGGCAGGCCGACCGGCACGTCGCAGGAGCGTTGGATCATGTGCAGGGTCAGCTTGCCTTCGATAATGCGGATGTGGATCCAACCGTGACAGGGAGCGACGACGACGCGCTGTTGTTTGCCTTCGCCGCGGATCGTGTACTGCGGGATCCAAGGGCTGATGAAATGCGTGCGCAGGTGGGGGAACTCCTTGATCTGCTCGATGATGTTCTTGAACTGATTGTACGGAGATCCTTCAGCAGTCGGGAAGTCATGGAAGGCGGCGCCGTATGATCCGGGACCGAGATCGCCCTCTTCTAGGCCGCGCTTCTCGCACTTTTCCTTGGTGACCCACCATCTCCACCAGTAACAGCCGAACTCCTCGAGCTGTTTCTGGGTGCGCGCGCCATTCATGAAGGCCAAGATCTCCGCGATAGCCTGTTGCCAGATCGTGACGGGCAGAGTCTCTGAGACTTTGGGAGCGAGATTCCTCTCGGTGATGAGCGGGAAGCCGTTATCGAGCCTGTAGTGCAGGGAAGCGGGGCCGATGAGAGTGAGCGCGTCGACGCCCTGCTGGCTCGGGGTGCGCACACCTCTCTCGACGATACTCTTGAGCAGATCCCGGTACTGCGTATCCGGCGTTCTTTCGGCGTAGGGCTTCATGCGGGCAATGGTACATTATTTTTTTCTCCGATGCTATGATGGGCGCATGATCCTCAAGGCCAAGAAGCTCGATCCACGCGCCACCCTTCCTGCCTATGCCCATCCGGGCGACGCAGGCATGGATTTCTTCGCCCTAGAGCGCACCGCTATCGCCTCCGGCGCTCGCACGGCTGTGAAGACCGGCATCTCCATCGAGATTCCCGAAAGCCACGCCGGCCTATTCTGGGACAAGAGCGGCCTCTCCATGCACGATGGCCTCAAGACCCTCGGCGGCGTCATTGACGCCGGGTATCGCGGGGAAGTGATGATCGGCATCGTCAATCTCGGCACCAAAGAATATGTCTTCGAGGCCGGGCATAAGGTCGCTCAGCTCCTCATCCAGCGAGTCGAGCATTGCGATATATCTGAAGCTGACGGCTTGTCCGAGACCAAGCGCGGACAAGGAGGTTTCGGCAGTACCGGGAAATGATAATATATACGCCACCATGCTCATCAACGCTTACAAGTCCATATGGTCTAGCTACTCATGATCTGAGTTCTGGCAGATTAATCACCGCAAGGAATAAAACACTCAAATGAAAGACCCACAGATCAAAAAGCTCATCCTCGCCGAGAAGAAGCGTCAGAAGCAGGTCGTGAACCTGATCGCTTCTGAGAATTATGTCTCCAACGACGTGCTCGAGGCGCTCGGCTCCGAGCTCACCAACAAATACGCCGAGGGCTACCCCGGCAAGCGCTACTACGGCGGCAACGAGATCACCGACAAGATCGAGCGCCTAGCCATCGAGCGCGCTCTCAAGCTCTTCAAGCTCAAGCCTGACGAATGGCACGTCAATGTTCAGCCGCTCTCCGGCTCCCCGGCCAACCTCGCGGTCTATACCGGCGTCGTGCCTCCGGGCGGCAAGATCATGGGCATGTCCCTCGATCACGGCGGCCACCTCACTCATGGCCACAAGGTCTCCGCGACCGGCAAGTTCTGGTCTCAAGTCCCGTACGGGATCGACTCCGTCACCGAAACTCTCAACTATGACCAGCTCCTCGAGCAGGCTGTGAATGAGAAGCCCGCCATCCTCGTGGCCGGCTTCACCGCTTATCCGCGCATCATCGATTGGGCCAAGCTCCGCGAGATCGCGAGCGCCGCCGGCGCCCTCCTCATGGTGGACATGTCCCATCTCTCAGGCCTCGTCGCCGGCGGCGCATACCCGTCGCCATTCCCGTACGCCGACATCGTCACGACCACCACGCACAAGACTTTGCGCGGTCCTCGCTCAGCCATGATCTTCGCCAAGAAGGACAGCCGCGAGCTCGACAAGAAGATCGACAAGGCCGTCTTCCCGGGCTTGCAAGGCGGCCCACATATCAATCAGATCGCTGCAGTCGCCGTGGCGCTCCGCGAAGCCGATGCCCCGGCCTTCCGCCGTTATGCCGCACAGATCGTGAAGAACGTTCAGACCCTTGCCGGCGAGCTCAAGAGCCGAGGTTGGCGGATCATCTCCGGCGGCACCGACAGCCACCTCATCCTCGTCGACACTTGGATGAGCGGCCTCGTCAACGAAGCGGGCGCCGGCGGCGTGCCGGGCAAGCTCGCGAGCGAGCTCCTAGAGAAGGAAGGCATCATCGTCAACAAGAACGCCATCCCGTTCGACAGCCGTCCGCCCGCTGATCCTTCCGGCATTCGTCTCGGCTCGGCTGCCGAGACCACGCGCGGCGCCAAGGAGAAAGACATGAAGAAGATCGCCGCCCGCATCGACGTCATCCTCAAAAAAGCTCCCAAAAAGCATTAGGCTATCGCGGATCCGTATAAAAAAATTCAGCCAGGCCCCCTTAGCACGGAAAGGAGGGGACCTGGCTGTCCGGCTTTGGGCCGGAGAGGTTTTATAGAGGCTTTCCGCTACATCCGTTACGATGGCCTGTTACGGATGTTTGTGCGGACGCCAACCACAACTGGATTCGCGCTTACCCGACCATACATTATCTAACTTATCGACAAAAGTCAAATCGCTCCCGCGGCGCGGCTCTGCTACAATGCTTCCCATGAAAGAACTCCTCCTCCGGCGTTTGGAAGCGGTTTCGGCGGCCCTGGGCATCGCGCCGGGAGCCGCGGCGCTCTCATATCCCGAAGATCCCGCTCATGGCGACTTCTCGACCAACCTCGCTATGGTCGCCGCCAAGAGCCTCAAGATATCTCCCAAGGCTCTGGCCAACCAGATCGTCGCCGAGTTCGGCAAATCCATTCCTGACTTCATCGAGTCTGTGTCTATCGCCGGTCCCGGGTTCGTGAACTTCAAGGTCAAAGAGCCCTTCATCGCCGCGCAAGCCGTGAAGCCGACCGCCAAGCCCGCCGCCAATGGCAAGAAGGTGATGGTGGAGTATACCGACCCGAATCCCTTCAAGGTCTTCCACATCGGCCACCTCATGGCCAATGCTGTCGGTGAATCAGTCTCGCGTCTCGTGGAATATTCTGGCGCCGAGGTCGTTCGCGCCTGTTATCAGGGCGATGTCGGCCTGCATGTGGCCAAGACGATCTGGGCGATCCTCCGCGAAGATGGCGCACAGAAAAAGATCGATGATCTGAAGTCAGTCACAGAAAAAGTGAAGTTCCTCGGAGAGATGTATGTTATCGGAGCATCACATGACGATGAGCCTGCCATCCAAAAAGAAATAGCCGCCATCAATAAAAAAATCTTTGAGAAATCCGACACGGCCATCAACGCCATATATGAGAAGGGCCGCAAATGGAGCCTCGAATATTTCGACCTTATATATGCCCGCCTAGGCACAAAGTTCGAGATATTCTTCTTCGAGTCAGAGGTTGGTGGTAAGGGCCTTGAGGTCGTCAATGAATTCCTCAAGAAGGACGTCTTCGAGAAGAGCGACGGCGCCGTCGTCTTCAAGGGTGAGGAATTTGGCCTGCATACACGCGTTTTCGTGAACTCCCAAGGCCTCCCGACCTATGAAGCAAAGGAGATCGGCCTCAACATTGAGAAGTTCAAGCTCTATCCCGATCTCTCCGAGTCCATCATCGTGACCGGCAATGAGATCAACGAATACTTTAAGGTCCTCAAGAAGGTCCTATCGCTCGTCGCTCCCGCGGTCGCCGACAAGACCACCCATCTCTCTCACGGCATGCTGCGTTTCGCCTCCGGCAAGATGTCTTCACGCAAAGGCAACATCATCTCGGCCGAGTCTCTCATAGATGAGGTCAAGAGCTTGGTGACGGAGAAGATGCAGGGCAGGGAATTTGTCGCATCCGAAGCCGACGAGATCGCAGACATGATCGCTGTGGCGGCTATCAAGTACAGCGTCTTGCGCCAGAGCATCGGTGGCGATGTCATCTTCGACA
>JAHFMA010000022.1:5922-8083 GCA_023264475.1 Candidatus Parcubacteria bacterium
GGGGGAAACTGCTGAACCCTCCGCCTTTGCGATACCGGAACATGTGAGTTCGCTCGAAAGGCTCATCACCCGCTTCTCCGACATCGCCGCTCGCGCCTGTGAGGAGTATGCGCCTCAGCAGATCGCCGGGTACCTCATCGAGCTCGCCGGCGCTTTCAACGCTTTTTATGCGAACAATACCATCGTCGACCCCAAAGAGCCCCTCTCGCCATATCGCATCGCTCTCACCAAGAATTTCCTGGCCGTTATGACCGACGGCCTCTGGCTCCTCGGCATCAAGGTGCCAAAGAAAATGTAGTGTGATAGATTTGTAGCGAACCCCAGATCACCACAATCAAATATAGGATTTATATGATACAACAAGCGGCTGCGGTCTCTTCTGACCCCATGAATCGCGACCCGATCTCTATCGTATTAGACACAATCCCGGAAAAAGAGCGTTTGAATATCCTAGCGGTCTTGAAGAAGATCGGCGAAGGCCGTCAGATAGGCACCCAAAGCGATAAGGAGGCCTTCGTCAGCTTCGTCAAGAGAGCCGTCGTCATGAGGCGGCTAGATGACGACTTCAAGTCTTCAGGCGCCATCAAGCTATTCATCGACAGGCTCAATCCCAATTGTGCCAAGATGCTCGGGCATATCAGCGGCTTCTTGGAGCGCGATGTCCTGACCTACTGCATCAACGATGACGGCCGCGAGCGCGCCTGGGCCCGTATCAGCGCATTCCTCCTCTTGGCTTACTACTTGCACATCAAGTTCCCAGAAAAGCCTGCCGTCCATCGAGCATACGAATAGACCGTGCCATTCCCACAGCAGACCCTCACCGGTCTGCTTTTTTGTTCTCAAAACCTCGAAAAGGCGCTAGAATGCCTTTACTTATGGCCAAAAGCCCGCATGCAGACAGGGAAGAGCGCATCCTCCAGTCCTGGAAGGACAAAGAGATCTTCCGCAAGACTCTCGAGAAGAAGTCGCCCAAAGGCGAATTCGTCTTCTTCGAGGGCCCGCCGACGGCCAACGGTCATCCGGGCATCCATCACCTCGAGGCCCGCGCCTTCAAGGACGCCATCCCACGCTATCGCACCATGCGCGGCTATCATGTGCGCCGCAAGGGCGGCTGGGACACGCACGGCCTGCCTGTCGAGCTCGCAGTCGAGAAAGAGCTCGGCCTCAAGTCCAAGAAGGAGATCGAGACCTATGGCATCGCCGCTTTCAATGAGAAGTGCAAGGACAGCGTCTGGGCCTATGTGCATGAATGGGAAGACTTCACCACGCGCATGGGGTATTGGGTCGACCTCAAGGATCCGTATGTCACTTATCGCCCCAGCTACATCGAGTCGGTCTGGAATGTCATCAAGACCGCCGACAAGAAGGGCCTGCTCTACAAAGATTACAAGGTGGTCCCTTGGTGCCCGCGCTGCGGCACCGGCCTTTCTTCCCATGAATTGGCGCAGGGCTATCAGGATGTGAAGGACCTGTCTGTTTATGCGAAGTTTAAGATCAAAGGCAAGGCCAATGAATATTTGTTGGCCTGGACCACGACGCCTTGGACCCTTCCTGGCAATGCCGGGTTGGCGGTCGGAGAGAAGATCGATTATGTGCAGATCAAGATCGGCGCCGATTCGCTCATTCTTGCCAAGGCTAGGCTTGCTGTCGTCAAAGAGCCTTACGCGATCGAAAAAGAATTCAAAGGCAAAGACCTCATCGGCTTCGAATACGAACCCCTCTATCCGTTTTTGAAAGATAATGTAAGTGGCGCAGAAAAAGATAAGCTCAAGAACGCCTTCAAGGTCTATGTCGCTGATTTCGTCACGACTGCCGACGGCACCGGCATCGTCCACATCGCGCCGATGTATGGCCAGGATGACTTCGAGCTCGGCACGAGGGCCGATCTGCCCAAATATCATCTCGTAGCCGATGACGGCACATTCAAGAAAGAGGCCGGCTTCTTGGCAGGGAGGTTCGTGAAGGATGAGGCCGTCGCTGTCGACATCATCAAGGATCTCGCCAATCGTCCGTCCGGCAGCCTGCTCTTCCACAAAGAGAAGCACGAGCATAGCTACCCGTTTTGTTGGCGCTGCAAGACCCCCCTCATATATTTTGCCCGCGATAGCTGGTATATCCGCATGTCGCAATTGCGTCACCAGCTCGTGAAGGAGAACGAAGG
>JAHFMA010000023.1 GCA_023264475.1 Candidatus Parcubacteria bacterium
TGGATAGTACTTAGACTCATCGATCTTGATTTCGTCTGATCTTGCGCGCACCGCAATCAAACCTCCAGCCATGACCAAAGCGCAAAAAACCGCCGCATATGATATACGTCTTGTCATTTTGTTATATCGAGCCAGGATCGGCAGATCCTTTATTTCCTTCCGGCGGAGAGGGGGAGATTCGGTCACGGGTTTCCTCGCTGCAGCTCGGAACCCGCGACCCCGACTCACAGCTCGCCTTGCTAGGCTCGCAGTTCCGTCTTTCGAATCCCCTCCTCTCTCCTGTACACAAACGCTCCGCCAAGGTGGCCACTGGCCACCTTGTCAGATCGTTGCGGAGAGGGGGAGATTCGAACTCCCGAGAAGCTTGCGCCTCTGCCACTTTTCGAAAGTGGTGCATTAGACCACTCTGCCACCTCTCCATATCCGGTTGCAGCAGCAACCGGATAGGTGATACCTTACCATTTTTTGCGGAATTTACAAAAAAGTGATATCGTTTGCGCACCTGGCCCTATCGTCTAACGGTTAGGACACGGCCTTTTCAAGGCTGTAATCGGGGTTCGATTCCCCGTAGGGCTACATGGATTTTTGCCTCGCGATTTGCTAAAGTGTTCGAATCGTCGTTGTTTTGCCTGCGCGGTTAGCTGTTTTGGTAGGTAACATCATTTGCATGCGTGGGTTAGCTGTTTTGGTAGGTAACATCTTTGTAATGCGCGGTTAGCTCAGTTGGTAGAGCATTCCCTTGACGTGGGAAGGGTCACAGGTTCGAATCCTGTACCGCGCACAATGTAATCTATATGCGACTTTTACGGCATCGTCTACCTTGACGGTGCCTTGAGCAATGGTTAAGGTTCATAATAGAATATGTGCAAAGACAAAAGCGATTTTTATTAGCTCGAAAACAATAACTCTTTAGAAAAATGATATCCGCTATTTCATGGTATAACCAGCGCGTTTCAAAAAACACGCTTCCCCTCGTCATCACAGGGGTCATTGCGATGGTCTTGATCCTAGGAACCCCAATAGTGCTAGCTTCCGAAACAGATGCTAGCTCGACTGACAAGTCGAGCGAGACGCTCGTCGTTGATCCGACTCCGCTCACCATCAACGCCAGCATCGTGGTCTGTAACAATGAGACAGATCTCCCAAATGCCAGCTACAAGGGCTGGTCGATAGACGCGAACACGGCTGCGAGCTATGTCAGCTCGCACTCGAGCGCCTGCCATCTCGAGTCCGGATGGGACTTCCAGTGGGGATATGCTGATGTGACTGATCCAGGAGGCTCGATAGTCGGCCCAGCCGCTGGCGCATGGACGAAGTTTGGATCGACTGATGCCGCCGGACAGACTGCTACGACTATCTCCAACCTCAACAATACTTCCAAGATCTGGGTCAGAGAGGCCTTGAAGGACGGCTACCTGACATTCGCGGAGCCGCCCATCGCCGGCACATCGCCCAAGGATGAGGTCAGCGCCGAATTGACCTGTGCCACTGATGCGAAAAACTACGATAACTACGAACAGATCATCGGACCGGTCCTAGGCAAGACTTACTATTGTGTTGGCTGGAACGTCTTGAAGCCTGTCACCCCTCCGCCCACGACCAATCATCCTCCGATGATCACGCTCTTAGGATCCAATCCTCTCTCTTTGACGATCGGCGACTCCTTCATAGATCCGGGAGCTACGGCCACAGACACAGAAGACGGAGATATCTCTGCCAAGATCGCGACGACCAGCACCGTTGTGACGACGGCAACGGGCACTTATGCCGTGACTTATAGCGTCACTGATACCGGCGGGCTCTCCACATCGACGACCCGAATCGTCAATGTGAATGATGCGCCCACCACTCCTCCGGTAGTACCTCCGGTCAATCCTCCGACTATTCCTCCACAGGGTGGAGGCGGCGGATATAGCATCATGGGTGGAGGCTATAGCCGACCATACATCGCGCCATCTAGCACGACCACAGATACTTGCCCTCTTTTGCGCGACTTCCTGCGCTACGGCATCGCGAATGATCCGTCCGAGGTCGCCAAGCTCCAATCATTCCTTAGGAGCACCGAAGGGCTCGATGTCGATGTGAACGGCACCTTCGATGACAAGACACTGGCGGGTGTGAACGCATTCCAGACCAAATATCTGTCTGAGGTCATGGGCGCTTGGGGAGCCAGCCAGCCTTCAGGCTATGTCTATATCACTACCAAGAAGAAGATCAATCAGATCGCCTGCGACTTGGCCTTCGTGATCAACCCTGATGAGCAGGCCATAATCGATGCTTACAAGTCCGCCGTAAGCAGCCAAGGCACGAATATCCCAACCGGCTTCCAATCGACGAGCCCCTCTGATCTCCCGGCCGGCCTCGAGCCGTCAGTTCCGACTTCGACCGTCCCTCTCATCGGTGAAGGCACTACTACTTCCGGCTCAAGCAATGTCGCCGCAGTCGGCAGTCAGAACACGTCAGGCAAGGTTTGGGGATTCATAAAAGGCATGTTCGGATTTTAGCTCCTGAAGAAACGGCTCTAATAGAAAACCGCCCCGTGAGGGGCGGTTTTCTCTGCGGCGCTAGCGTGCACTAGGCAAGCTTGACGTTCGCAGCGTTCGGTCCCTTCTTGCCTTCGACGACCTCAAAAGTGACGGCATCGCCGGTCTTGAGAGAGTCAAAAGCTACGCCAACGAGGTCGTTGGAGTGGAAGAAGAGGTCCTTGACCTCGCCTTCGCGGGCAATGAAGCCGAAGCCTTTGTCCGTGAGGGTCTTGATAGTTCCTTTCATGTTGTTTTGAATTTAGATATGCTTAATTTCGAAGAAAATCGACGCCTCTTTCTCGAAGTCACAGGATAGCATATTTGGACAGGAATAGATAGGAGGCGTCAAAAGGCCCTGTTTATGGGCCATTTCTGCTACTTGGTCAGGAAGAGAGCACAAGCGACGAGCACTAGGACGCATACCGCGAAGGTCGCCACGGTCTTGAGGAAGAACTTGATGGCATCGTCGCGCTTGCCGTCGATGAGCATGAGGACTGGCTGGTAGAAGAAGACGTAGGCCATGAGTGCGACCGAGAATACGAGGGTACCAAGCATGGCCATGGGAAAGAAAATGCTCTGGTCAGGGAGCTTGATGAATGTCGGCGCCAAGAAGACCGTGGATACGAGCACCACAATATATGCGATCGCGATTAGGGCGTTGTAGATGGGGTTTTTGGTCATGGGGTTAGTATACAACACACTAGATTGTGACCCTACGGGGAATCGAACCCCGATTTAAGGCTTGAGAAGCCTCCGTCCTAACCGTTAGACGATAGGGCCATGCGGAATCGTGCCTGCGCAATATAACCCGAATTTTACTTCTTATCAAGCCATTCCTTCTCTTGGCGCACCAAGAGCTCGGCAGCTTGGCTCTGATCCGCCAGCAATGCCCTTGTGACGCGCTCCATGCGCATGGATTGGGAGCCTTTGACCAGAATGACGTCGCCGGGGGCCACGATCGGAGCGAGCGCCTCTGCAGCTTCCTCAGCGGTATCGAAGGACCTGATGGACTCTGCGGGCAGGCCAGACTTGGCGGCCTCATCGGCTGTGAGGCGCGAGCGCTGGCCAGCGGTATACAAGATGTCGACCGTGCCTATCGCTTCCCTGCCGATCTTGCGATGCTCGTCAGCCGCATACTTGCCCAGCTCCATCATGTCGCCCAAGACGGCGATACGGCGGCCTCCAGCGGACGGAACGATGCCCTTCAGAGCCTCCAAGGCCGCTGTAGCGGCATCAGGCGAGGAATTGTAGGTATCGTCGATGAGCGTGGACCCGTTCAGGCCATGAAGGAGATTGAGGCGGCCGTGAGGCGCCTCAAAAGACGAGAGCGATGCGGCGATTGCTGCAGCAGAGATACCGCGCGCCTTGCCCACGGCCGCCGCAGCAAGCAACGGATACATGTAGGCGGCGCCGGTCACGCCGCGGACGGTGACGAGCTCGGAGAAGATGGAGAGGTCGGATGGAGCCACGGAGCCGGCGCCGCCGGAGCTCACGCGGAAAGTGAAGCCCGCCGGGACATCTCCTTCTCGCAAAACCTGCATCTCAGAGCCGCGGATGCCGGCCATCTCATTCAGGCCGTATGAAATGACTGAAACATCGCGGCCTTTCACGCGCTCGGCCAAAGAGAGCGTGCGCTCGTCATCAGCGAAGAGGATGAGAGCGCCGCCCTTCTTCACGGCCGTGGCGAGAGCGGCCTTCTCCTCGAAGACCTCCTCAGGCGACTTGAAAAACTCCACATGGACCGGAGTGCGGCTGACGCGAGTGATGACGGCAATGTCCGGTTCGAGCCACTTGGCGACGCGCTTGATATCGCCAGGATGGTCGGCGCCGACCTCGAGGATCAGGCAGTCGGGATATTCACCGCCCAAGACGAGCTTGGCGCCAGTCACGAGATTGCGGAACCAGCCAGAGGCGCTGTGCCAGGCATTGGGCGCGCCGATCACAGTGAGCGGCAAGCCGAGCTCGCTATTCATGCTCTTTTCGCTACGGCGCACATAGCAGATATGCTGATCATCGCAGACATGAGGGCCGGAGAGGACGGAATAGATCGCGTCCTTGGTCGAAGTCTTACCGACGCTACCGGTCACGGCGATGATGTAGGGCTTGTGGCGAGCGACGATGAGGCGCGACTCCAGAGTGAGGGCCCAGACGAGGATGTTCTTGATGACGTTCATGGATATGCAGGCGGGATTCAGCGGTCCGGGGCGATGCTGTAGTAGTTTAGAAGAAAGGTTGCCAGCGAGTCAAACGGCTTGGCCAGAGTCTCGGAAGCATATTGTGCTCCTTTGGGCTCGACTTGGTACAAGAAGACCAGGAAGCGGGGCGCTGAGACCGGGAAGAAACCGAAAAAAGAGTGCAGATAGCGGTCTTTATAGTAGCCGCCATTCACCGGATCGGCGATCATGGCTGTGCCGGTCTTGGCGGCGATGGAATAGTGCTCTTTCTTGAGAGTGCCGTTGGCGAGCTTGGTGTCCACGACTTTGACTAGCATCTTGCGGACATCTTCCACGGTCTGCGGCTTGAGGACCGGGCCGGCCTTCATGGGCTTTATAGCCTCGGTCGTGCCATCCATATGACGGATCTCTTTGACCAGATGCGGCTGGATGACATAGCCGCCGTTGGCGATGATCGAGAGCGCTCGAGTCATACCGATCGGCGAGACCGCGAAGCCTTGGCCATATGAGGCCGTGGCGATGTCGATGTCAGAGGGAGAACGCAAGTTCTTGACCAGCGGGACGCCTTCGCTGGGGAGATCGATGCCGCTCTTGTCGCCTAGGCCGAAGCGGTAGAAATAATCTGCAAATGCCGCCGCCCCGGTGCGCAGAGCGATCGTAGCCGCGCCGATATTCAGGGACTGGCTCAAGATCTCCTGCATAGGGATGATGCCGCGGGCCTTGCCGTCGTAATTGCAGATCTTCTTGGTGTTGAGGGTCATACAGCCGGTATCGTCATAGGTCGAAGATGGCGTCTCGGCGCCGGTATCGAGCGCGACCGACATGGTGAGCGGCTTCATGATCGAGCCCATCTCATAGACATGCTCGACCAGCGGATTGGAGAAGGTCGAGACCTTCTTGGTGGCGGAAGTGTTGTTGGGATCGAAGGTCGGCAGAGAGGACATGGCTGCGATCTCGCCCGTCATGGGGTCGATGATCACGCCGCCGATCTCATTAGGATGCCAGGCATCGCTAGTATCTGCCAGGACCTTCTCGAGATAGCGTTCGACGGTCGGCTCGAGTGTGGTGACGATGTCGCCGCGTTCCCCATCGTCTCCCCCAGCCAAGCCAGAGAAGAGCTCCGCGAAGGCGTTGGAGGCCATGCCGACCGGCGGGCGATTGAGCACTGCGTCATATGAGCGTTCGAGTCCGTAGCGTCCGGAGACCGTGGTCGACGCGGCGTTCTGGCCGATGATGCCGATCTCATGCGCGGCCAAGCCATCGCTAGGATATGAGCGCCACGTCTCGCGCGCGACGCCGACGCCTGCGAGGCCGAGCGCGGAGATGGACAGAGCAGGCGCCTCCTCTATGCGGCGGGCGAGCTCTTCGTAGGGATCATTGGCCTTGCCAGCCTTGGCCAAGAAGGACGCGCGGTCGAGCTTGATATAGTGCGAGAGCGCTTCGTATGTGCCGGAAGGGTCATGGACCAGCTTGGGATTCATGTAGATGAGATAGCCGGAACCGAGCGTGGCGGCGGCGGTCTCGGTGCCAGACTTGCCGGAGAAGCTAGAGAAATATATGGTGCCGCGATCGAAGATATTCGTGGCCGGGCGCGCGTATTGCGCCTGTGCCTTGGCGGCATAGGAGTCGCCATGGATGACAGCTGTCGAATATAGCGAAGCGGCTAGGACACATGCCACGGCGATGACGCCGCCGAGCGCGAGCCTAGTGCGCCAACGCTGTTTAGAATTCATATCCGGCAGCCAAAGTGCTGACAGAAGCGGCAGAGGCCGTGCGAGGGATATAAGCCGTCACTTCTCCTTGTGCTAGGCCGTATGCATGCAAAGAATCAGGGGTGATGGCGCTGCCAAGATCGAGATAGCGAGCATCGAGCTCGCCGACGGAGGCCTGGACGGCCGCGATCTGCTTCTCGACAGCGCTCAAGGATACGCTATGGGAAATAGCGCCGTAGACATTGACTGCATACATGATTACAGCCAGCATGGTAGCGCCCGCAAGGAAAAGCGTGGCAAGGGCGCGGTACTGTTGGGCGTAAGTATAGGTCTGTGCGATGGCTTTGGTCATGTGTTTCTGTTGTTATTAAGCGATCTTTTGTAAAATTCTCAATTTTGCGCTCCGAGAGCGGGGATTCTCGGCGATCTCTTGATCCGTGGCCGTGATCGGCTTCTTGGTCATGATGATCGCCCCCTTCTCTGCCATCTCTTTGAAAAGGACTTTGACGATGCGGTCTTCGAGCGAGTGGAAGGAGATGACTTCGAGGCGGCCGTTGGGGTTGAGATTGTCGAAGGCGGCATACAATCCCTCCTTCAATGCCGCAAGCTCGTCGTTCACCGCGATGCGCAGGGCCTGGAAGGTCTTGGTAGCCGGATGAGTCTTGCCTCTGCGATAGGCCGGCGGCACGGACATCTTGACGAGCTCAGCGAGCTCGTGCGTCGTCTGGACGGGCTTCTTCTCGCGATAGGCGATGATGGCCCGAGCGATGCGGCGCGCGTAGCGCTCTTCCCCGTAGGCGAAGATGACATTAGCGATGTCTTCTTCCTTCCAGCCGTTCAAGATGCTCGCGGCGGTGAAGGCAGCTTTGTCAGGGTCGCCCATGGTCATGTGGAGAGGCTCGTCCTTCTGGAAGGAGAATCCCTTGCCGGAAGCTTCGAGCTCGTCGGAAGAGATGCCTAGGTCAAGGAGGATGAGGTCGACGCCGGCGATGCCGCGCTGGTCGAGGACAGTCCCTAGCTTGCGGAAGTCGGCGTTCTCCAGGATGACCTGCTTGGCCTTGCCGGCGAGGAGCTTCTCCGCGCGAGCGATGGCCTGGGGATCCTTGTCGAAGCCGATCACGTTGAATGTGCCTTTGTAGGCCTTGGCCAGAGCGAGCGCGTGCCCGCAGCCGCCGAGCGTGCCGTCGAGGTACCAGATCGGTTCCCCCTTCTTGCCGATGGGTCCGGCAGGGCCGGTCATCGTGGCGTATTCGACTACTTCATGTAAAAGAACCGGTACGTGGACGCTTTCCATACTTAGATCATGCCCGCCTGTGAGAGCTTCTCGGCCAGGGCATCGGCCTTATTCTCAACTTCCTTGGAATATGTCTTCCAGGAAGACTCATCCCAGATCTCGACGCGATCGCGGACTCCGATGAAGACGACCTTCGACTGGAGCTTGGCGCGAGAGCGCAAGTGGTCAGGGATCAGCATGCGACCGGCGGCATCGACCTCGACCTCTACGGCCATGCCGAGGAGATAGCGGTTGAAGCTGCGGT
>JAHFMA010000072.1 GCA_023264475.1 Candidatus Parcubacteria bacterium
CTCATATGGTACTACCAGGACATTTGGCGGGAGGCTATATCGTATCCAAGGCGATCCTCGACCTCATGCCTGCAGCCGCGGCGCTGTCGCCGACGCAAGCCGCCATCTTGCTCGTCATCGGCACGATCTTCGGGGACAGCCCGGACATCGATCTATTTTTTTATTATTTCGACCAACGCACGGCTCATCCCTCTACCGACGACAACGGCCATCGCCACTATGTCACGCATACTCCCATCTTCTGGCTAGGCGTGAGCGCCGCCATCGCCGCGATCGGTTGGCTCGCCGGCTCGCTCTTCATGCAATTCGCCGGACTGATGGTGCTCGCCGGCTCGTGGACGCACCTCACTCTGGATTCGATTGAGTTCGGCGTGCGCTGGCTATGGCCGCTCACCAGCCGACGTTTCAGCCTATTCCGAGGTAAGCCTGACCCCGTGATCGACGCGCCCAGAGGGTCGCTCTCATACTACTGGGTCTATATCCTCAAGACGTCTTTCCGCGACGTGACCTTCTACGCGGAGCTCATCGTGACTGCGCTCGCCCTCTGGATCGCCTTCCGCTGAGCGCCCTTGCGCCGGCAGGATAACTTGCTATGATACAGCGCATGCCACATATCACTCCCGACATCGAAGCGTTCGCAAGGATCAAGGTCTTAGGCGTAGGCGGCTCCGGTGGCAACGCCATCAATCACATGATCAACTGCAAGGTGAAGGGCGTCGATTTCATCGCCGTCAACACCGATGCGCAGGACCTCCACCGCTCTCTCTCCAAGAAGCGCATCCATATCGGCAAAAACCTCACCCGTGGCCTCGGCACCGGCATGAATAGCGACCTCGGACGCCGCGCCAGCGAAGAGACCCGCGACGAGATCCAAGAGGCCGTCAAAGGCGCCGACATGGTCTTCGTGACCTGCGGCTTGGGCGGCGGCACCGGTACCGGCGCATCGCCCATCGCCGCGCGCATCGCCAAGGAGCTCGGCTGCCTCACGGTCGCCGTTGTCACCAAGCCTTTCTTCTTCGAGGGCCGCCAGCGCTCCAGGATCGCCGACTCAGGCCTCGAGGAGCTCCGCAAGGAGGTAGACGCTATCATCGTCATCCCCAACGACCGCCTGCTCGCGGCCGTAGACAAGACCACCACGGTCAAGAATGCCTTTGCCATGTGCGATGACATCCTCCGTCACGCCGTCGAGGGCATCTCCAACCTCATCACCACTCCTGGCCTCGTCAACATCGACTTCGCCGATATCCGTACCGTCATGGAGAACGCCGGGTCCGCTCTCATGGGCATCGGCACCGCGACCGGCGAGAATCGCGCCATTGAAGCCGCCAAGGCCGCCATCAACAGCCCGCTCCTCGACGTCTCCATCACCGGCTCCAAGGGCGTGCTCTTCTCGATCGCCGGCGGCGAAGACCTCACCATGTTCGAGATCCAAGACGCCGCCAAGGTCATCACCGAGTCCATCGATCCGGACGCCAAGATCATCTTCGGCACCGTCCGCGACGACAAGCTCAAGAAGAACGAGGTCAAGATCACCGTCATCGCTACCGGCTTCCCGGAAGGCGTCATCGCCTCTGCTGAGCGCCAAGCCCGTCAGGTCTCCACTCCGGCCGAGGCTTCTGTGGCTTCGATCATGACCGGGGCAGCCGAGAAAGGCGGCAAAATCTTCAATACCCTGAGCGACAAGCGCGACATCAAGAACGACAAGCCCGAGCCCAAGAAGGACGCCAAGCCCGCCACGGATGACGATGACGATTGGGGCGCTGTGCCGGCCTTCCTGCGCCGCTCTAGGCTCAAATAACCTTAGATGATATACGACCTTGCGATCCTCGGTGGCGGACCGGCCGGTGCAGCGGCGGCGGTATATGCCGCCCGCAAGCGCCTAAAGAGCGTTTTGATAACAAAAGACTGGCTCGGCCAGAGCTACTCCTCCGAAGGTATCGAGAACTGGATCGGTACGATCAAGATCTCTGGCCTCGACCTCTCCAAGTCCCTCGAGGCGCATGCCAAGGCCTACGCCGACGGCATCATCGACTTCCGAGAGGGCGAGCTCGCAGGGCTAGTCACAAGAACCACTGAAGGCTTCACTGTGAAGACTGACAAAGGGTCGTACAGCGCCCGCGCCATCCTCGTCGCGACCGGCTCCAGCCGTCGCAAGCTCGACGTCCCCGGCGCGGCCGAATATGACAACAAAGGCGTCGTGTACTGCGCTTCCTGCGATGGCCCTCTCTACGCCGATCAGGATGTCGTAGTGGTCGGCGGCGGCAATGCCGGCTTCGAGACCGCCGCCCAGCTCATGGCCTATTGCCGGAGCGTCACCCTCGTCAATCGCACCGAGAATTTCAAAGCCGACCCGGGCACCGTAGAAGCAGTTTCCAAGAATCCGAAGGTCAAGATAATCACCGGAGCGATCCCAAAAGCCGTTAAGGGCGCCAAGTTCGTCACGGGTTATGTTTACACGGATACCAAGACCGGCAAAGATGTAGAGCTCCCCGTAACAGGGATATTCGTGGAGATCGGCTCGATCCCGAACACAGACTACATCAAAGAGATCGTGAAGCTCGACCCTTACAACCGCGTTATGATCGATCACAAGAACCAGCGCGCCACCGACGGCGTCTGGGCCGCCGGAGACGTCACGGACGGGCTCTACCACCAGAATAATATCGCCGCTGGAGATGCCATCAGAGCCCTCGAGGATATCTATCTTTACCTGAAGGCGAAGTAGTCGCGCAAACACCCCATAGACCCTTACCGGCCGCCTTGGCGGCCTTTTCTGCGTCTCGGAAGACCTTTTGCATGTCATATGGCTTCCCCACCGTGTATTCGCGCGCATAGCCTTCTTGGACC
>JAHFMA010000024.1 GCA_023264475.1 Candidatus Parcubacteria bacterium
GGATTCGGTAGCTCAGGCGCCTGTACTTCATGACCGCGTTTTTCGAGCTCTTTCTTGAGCCATGGGAAGAAATTAGTATGTGCGCTCCCCTCAAAGCCGTGGATGAGCACGAAGCGCTGTTTGGCACCTTTCAGCGACAAGGAAAAACCGATCAGCGCACCCTCTGAGCGGCCGATCCAATTGCGCTGGGATTCTTTGATAGCTTCGGGCCAGGCTAGGAGAGGCTTGCCAGCGCTGTCTTTGGCATCTAGATCAGTCAGCAATCGTTCGGCGTAGTCGGTGATGCGCAGGACCCACTGGCGCATCGGCTTCTTCTCGACGAGAGTACCACAGCGCTCGCAGCGCCCGTCCTCGACGTCCTCATTGGCGAGCACGGTCTTGTCGGTCGGGCACCAGTTGACGGGCTCATTGGATTCGAAGGCCAGGCCTTTCTTCCAAAGCTGCAAGAATATCCACTGCGTCCACTTGTAGAATTTTGGGTCGGTCGTATTAACCTCGCGCGACCAGTCATAATCGAAGCCGAGGAGCTCAAGCTGTTCCTTGTAGCGGGCGACGTTCTTGGCGACGGAATCAGCTGGATTGGTCTTGGTCTTGATGGCGTAGTTCTCTGCAGGAAGGCCGAAGGCGTCGAAACCCATGGGGTGCAGGACATTCATGCCCTGCATGCGTTTCATGCGCGAGACAATGTCGGTCGCAATATAGCCCTTGGGGTGGCCGACATGTAGGCCTTCGCCGCTCGGGTATGGGAACATGTCCAAGGCGTAGAACTTGTCCTTCTTGATGTCCTCCTTGGAGCGATAGATCTTGGATGAGGCCCACTTCTTTTGCCATTTCTTCTCGATCTTGGCTGGGTCGTAAGCAGAGCGCTTTTTCATGCGTCTATTATATCTTAAACTCGATGACATCCCCATCCTTCACGATATATTCCTTGCCTTCGGTGCGGAGCAATCCCTGCTCGCGGGCGGCGGCATATGAGCCGGCGGCAAGGAGCTTGTCCCACTCGATGACCTCGGCACGCACGAATTTGTCTTTGAAATCACCATGGATAGCTGTGCCGGCCATCGGCGCGGTCCAACCTTGCTGAATCGTCCAGCCGCGCGTCTCGTCCTCGCCGGTCGTGAAATAGGTCATGAGGTCGAGCATTTTGTAGCTGGACCGGATGAGATCGTCGATACCGTCGTCCTTGGCGCCCATGCCTTCGCGCATCTCCTTCTTCTCGGCATCATTCATGTCCTTGAGATCATGCTCGAAGCCGGCGTCTACAGCGACCCAAGTGGCGCCGTGTTCTTTCATGAAGGCCATGAGCGCCTCCCAGCGGGCATCCTTAGTCTCATCTAGATTGACGCCGCCGGACTTCTTGTTCAAGACATAGAGGATCTTCTTGGAAGTGAGGAGCTGCATCTGCTTGAGCATCGGCGCCTCATATTCGTCGGGCGTCACCGTGGAGGCCAACTTCCCCGCTTCTAGAGCGACCTTCACGCGTTCGAGCACGCCGGCTTCGATCCTGGCCTCCTTCTTGCCGGCTTTGACTTCTTTGCCGAGGTTGCCGAGACGCTTGGTGACGGTCTCGGTATCAGCCAGGATGAGCTCGAGATTGATGACTTCGATGTCCTTGACGGGGTCGATCTTGTTATTGACGTGGATGATGTCGGCGTCCTCGAAGATGCGCACGACTTCGGCGATGGCGTCAGTCTCGCGGATATTAGCCAAGAATTTGTTGCCGAGGCCCTGGCCCTCGGAGGCGCCTTTGACTAGGCCGGCGATGTCCACGAATTCGACGGCGGCCGGCACGGTCTTGGCGGAATGAGAGAACTCGGAGAGCTTCCAGAGGCGAGGCTCAGGCACTGCCACCACGCCGACCGACGGGTCGATAGTGGCGAAAGGATAGTTAGCGACTAGCACGCTCTTCTTGGTGAGGGCGTTGAAGAGGGTCGATTTGCCGACGTTCGGTAGGCCGACGATGCCGATAGAGAGGGACATGCGCCTCACATTAGCGCAAAAAAGCGCCGCCGACAAATACGGAGCGCGCGGCTAGCGGATCTCCCTAGCTCCTTTGGGATAGATCACGAGCGGCAATTTCTTCCAGCTCTTGGTGACAGCCTCGATGAACTTCCAGGAAGCCATGATCTCCTCAGTCGAAGCGAAGAGGGTCTGGTCGCCGATGAAAGCATCGTGGATCAAGCGCTCATAGTCGTTGGGCATGGCGTGCCACTCGGCCGCCGGCACATCGGAGTACTTGAATTTGAGGGTCTTGGGCTCGGTCTTGAACTCATAGCCTGGCGTTTTGACGAAGAATTTGATCTTGATGCCCTCGTCCGGCTGGATGCGGAAGGTCAGGATGTTGCGCTTGTCGTCGTCCTTGCCGCCCTTGAAGTAGACGTCGATCTCGGTCTTGGATTCGGCGAGCGCCTTGCCGGACTCTAGATAGAATGGCACGCCCTTCCAGCGCGAGGAGCTGACGAATGCCTTGAGGCGGAAGTAAGTCTCGGTCTCAGAGCCTGGCGCGACGCCCGGTTCGGCCGCATAGCCGCCGTATTGCCCGCGAGTATTACAGCCTTTGCCAGCAGAGCCGAAGGCCGGTCTGAGGCGTCCTAGCACCTTGGCGCGCGCGGCGCGGATATCTTCGGCCGAGAATGAATCCGGGCGATTCATGGCCACGGCGGCGAGCATCATGAGCATGTGGTTCTGTCCGACGTCTTTGAGAGCGCCTACGGAATCATATGAATCCCCGCGATCGGTCACGTCGCTCGTCTCGAGGAGCTTCACGTGCACCTTGTCGATGGATTGACGGTCCCAGGTGGGTTCGAAGAGCTGGTTGGCGAACCGGAAAGCGATGATGTTCTGGAGAGCTTCCTTGGCTAGATAGTGGTCGATGCGGAAGATCTGCTTCTCGTCGAAGAGCTTGCCGATGAGCTTGTCGAGCGCGCGGGCTGTGGCGAGATCGCGCCCGAAGGGCTTCTCGATGAGGACGCGCGTCCAGCCGGTCTCGTCGGCGCATGGCTCGGCCAGCTTGGAAGCCTCTAGATTCTCGAGGATGCCTTCATAGAGCGAAGGAGGCACGGAGAGATGGAAGAGCTTGTTGGAACATTGGCCCCAGCGGCGGTCGACCTCGGCGATGCGCTCGGCCAGCCGGGCATAGCCCGCGCGGTCGTCGAACATTCCCTGTTCGTAGGACATATGATCCAAGAAGTGCTTGATGTCCTCTTCTTTGAATTCGCCGGGCTTCACATTCATGCGATCTCTGATGAGCTCGCGGAACTCTTCTCTGGTGAAGGAGCGGCGCGAGAAGCCAATCACTGCGAAGCGCTGCGGCAGGAGCTTCTTGGCATAGAGGCTGAGAAGGGCCGGAATGAGCTTCTTGGCTGCCAAGTCGCCGGTCACGCCGAAGATGACGAAGATGGTCGGATGCATATCAGAAATCCTCGCCCCACTCGACCCAGAGCGGATATATCGTGCCGGCGACCCAGACGCAAGGCAGGACGAAGATAGCCAAGAGGACCCAGAACACGAATTTGAGGACGGTCGGAATGACCGAGAGGACGCTCATGAGAAGCTCGCCGACGAGCTTCATGATCCCTACGAATGCGTTCTCGAATTCTTCCATGGCGATAATGATAGCAGATTTCTCTGTTGTGCACCCTGCAGGGCTCGAACCTGCGGCCTCACCCGTGTGAAGGGTGCGCTCTAGCCAACTGAGCTAAGGGTGCGGGTGATTTGTCTGGGATTTCTTTGGTCGGGCTGCCGGGAATCGAACCCGGACCGCATCCACCCCATGGATGTATACTACCACTATACTACAGCCCGGCATGCTCCCGCTTCTGTCGCGGCAGACCACAGCTTAAGGCATTTTTGAATTTTCCTCAACTTGTGTTAGATTATGGTGCACCAGAATGTTGTAGCTTTGCGGGCCGTTAGCTCATCTGGTAGAGCGCACCCATGGCATGGGTGAGGTGACCGGTTCGAGTCCGGTACGGTCCACTCGACTTCTATGAGTCGAAATCGGGGCGTAGTATAGTGGTAGTATACACGCTTCGGGTGCGTGAGGTCCGAGTTCGATTCTCGGCGCCCCGACATGATATAGAGCGCCGCCCTTCACCCGATGGCGGCTAGCGGGCCTATGGTCTAGTGGCATGACGCGGCATTCGCATTGCCGAGACCCGAGTTCGATTCTCGGTAGGTCCACAGAATCTAGGAGAGCGTCGACAAAAATAAGGCCTTTCGGCCTTTATTCTTGTGAGCGAGAGCTTAGTGCCCTAGCTACTTGGACTCTTTGCACCCGCAGCTGCATGAGCCGTCCTCGTTCTTGTGCTCGTGCTTGCAGGTTTCGCAGACTTTGACATCAGCCATAGTGGTAATCTTCATTATTGCTGATAAGGTCGACCTAGCATCATCATACCATATGCATGCCGTGGCGTTTTTCATAAAAAAGCCGCTCATTTGCATGAGCGGCTGTGTGACTGAATGAAGCTTCAAGCTGAAGCAGCTTGCTTACGACGGCGGATCAAAACAATCCCGACGAGCGCGACTGCCCCGATGATCCCATAGGTTGAGGGTTCTGGCACTGGTGCGAAACCGGTGCCTCCGTCTCCTACTATGACACGTATCGTGGTCGAGGCTATCGGAGAGCCAAGATGGCCTAGCGCGTCAACTCCTTGATAGGCATCGAGCCTGAAGTCATAGGTACCCGCGACGTTCGGATCGCCACCAAAATAAGAGAACATAATGTTCTGAGAATTCTGGACGACTGTGTAATCTGATGTGGGCAACGGCGGTTCGACTCCAGCTCCTGCGGCTGTGTCTCCATAACCGAAGGAATTGTCGCCCCAATACGTTATTGGATTCACCGTGTGCCAATTATCGGCCGCCGTTGGGTCGGTGTCGAACGACAGGCGATATACACCCACGAAGACACTGGGGGTATGGACTGTGTCCGGCGTGGTTGTGATCGAGAAATCCCAATTCCACAATGCCTTGGTCGGACTGCCCGGTGCCGTGCCGATCGCGAATGTATAGACGTTACCTACGCTCCAGGGTGTGGCGCCGGTCGTTCGGTCCTTGGCTCGGAGAGCGAGCTGAAGGGTTCCGTTCGATGCGGTGCTCCAGCCGTTGGAGTTGTTGCCATTTCCGTAGATTGCAGTGATGTTGTTTGACAGCTGTGCGCTAGCGGATATGGCGAGGAAGGCGGCGATGGTAGCCGCCGTGATGCGTATGGTCTTTTTCAATGATGCTCCTTATGTTTGTTGTTTTTCGAACAAGTTGTTCGATCCTGCCCAGAAGCTATCACATTACTATGTAAATGTCAATACAGTCTTCCGGCCTTATAGCAGGTTATATTGAAAATAAGCCTATAATCCTGTATCCTCTCCTCCACGGGCCTGTATGAGGCATACAGGCCCTGCGTTCGAGTCCAATGTCCATGCAAGCATGTTCATTGTCCTCTCACTTGGGCCTGTAGCTCATCAGGTAGAGCGCCGCTTTTGCAAAGCGGAGGCAAGCGGTTCGAGTCCGCTCAGGTCCACAGATAAATAAAAACGCGCACAGGTTAGTGTGCGCGTCGATCAATACTCCTTTTGCTTGTGCAGTTTGGCGCTGAGCGCTTCGACTGCCCCTGGTGGCAGATACGGGTCTGAAAATCCCCCAGGCTCTGCATCTCTCCACATGATGATCACCTTGACCGGCTCGCTGGTAGCTGCGCAAGTCCGACAGATCTTCCTGCCAGGGAAAGCCTCATGCTCGTCCCGGAACAGCTCATCCGGCAGTTTGAGGTGTCGGCAATTGCTGCACTTGAAGGGCTTGTCGCCTCGCACGTACGGCAAGAGATATCTGATCACATGGCGCATGAAGCCTCCCATGACGGCAAGGCACCACAAGCACAGCACCCAAGGCTCGCGCACAAAATATAAGAGCGATCCTGCGATGAAGATCGCAGTCAGCAAGAATGCGTTGAAGATGAGCTTGGCGACGGCGTCACCAAGCTTGTCGTTCAAAAACATTTTGAGAGGGCTCCATAGAGGAGCGAACAAACTCGATATTCTCATGTCAAAGTCCTATTTGAAGTTGGGTTCTCTATTCGCCGAGATTATATTCCTAAGCCAGCGATATTGCCAGCAGATGCGACAAAAGAAAAAGCAACCGTTTTTAGGGGTTGCCTTGAGGAACTGCTCTCAGATCATGCCATCGCCTGTGTCGACGGTAGCGGTGCCGGCTGGATCTCGCTCTGCCGTCTGAGGATATCCTGATGGATCTTGTCGAGGGCGTGAGTCGGGATCGGGAACCGTCCGAACTTCTCCGGCTCCTCGATGGGTTGAGTTTGTGGTGCTGGTGGAACGGCCGCGGTCGGGGCCGGTAGAGTCCTGCTGAATAACGAGAACTTCATGTACGTGCTATTTGAAGGTTGTGTTAACGATCCGCTAACAATACTAATATACTATTTAGCGTTTGTCAATGGCTAAGGCAAGTTGCACGAGATGGTCTGCTAGCTCCGTGAGACTGCTGCCGACGGCGCGTAATGCCTTCGGGACGAGAGACTCTTGGGTCAGGCCAGGAAGGGTGTTGGCTTCAAGGACATATATCCCCCGTCGCGGGTGGATGATGAAATCGGTCCTGGAATAATGTCGCAGGCCAAGCAGGCTATGGACCTTGATGGCGAGCTCCTCGATCTCCTTCTTGAGCTTGGCTGGGAAGGTGGCGGGGACGATCTCCTCGGACTTGCCTTGGTACTTGGCCTCATAGTCGAAGAAGCCGTTGTGCGTGCGGATCTCGACGGGCGGCAGAGCGTAGAGCTCCTGGCCGCGGAAGCCCTCGATCACGCCACAGGTGGTCTCGATACCGGGAATGAGCTCCTCTACCAGCACGGCATGGCCGTGCCTAGCGGCTTCGATGAGCGCCGGAGCGATGTCGGCATGTTTGCGGACGATAGCGACGCCGACTGAGGAGCCGGCACTGGCCGGCTTGATCACAGCGGGCATGAGGAAGGTCATGAAGAGGTCACGAGCTGCGGCCACGGGATCGTCCTGGATGTCTTGCGACGGGATCTCCTTCCAATATGGGGATTTGACGCCGTGCGCCGTGAGGACTTGCTTGGCCAGGATCTTATTCATGCCTATGGCGGAAGCGAGCGAACCAGAGCCTGTGAATGGCATGCCGTGAGCTTCGAGGATGGATTGGACCTTGCCGTCTTCCCCGTATGCGCCGTGAAGAGCGTTGAAGGCTACATCCATATGATGATGGGCGTCCGCCGGCTCGAACGGCAAGCCGTTCACATGCCAGGTGCCATCTTTGTCGATGAAGATGTCGCGAGCATCGTAGCCAAGCTCGGGATCCGCGCGTAATGCCTCGAGCACGGCCTTGCCAGTTTCCATGGAGATGGCGTGCTCGCTACTAGGGCCGCCGCGCAAGACTCCGACTTTGATACGATGATTCATTGCGCGTAATTATAACATCAGTCTCGGCGAGAAGTTATTGCTCCTGCTGGGAATGTTTTTCAGGAGAATGATCTCTTGGCTCTCCTAAGTCTATGATACTTGATTGCGAATCTGTGAGCCTCGGCATTGAGCGCGATGATGGCATCGTGGTAGCGACTGACTAGGTCGGGGTTGCCGATGAGGGTGTCGGCCTTGTGATGCTCGTCCTTGGTCACGGCGATGACAGGAATGGTGATGCGGCGTGCGGATAGGACGCCCTCGGCATGGCGAGCTTGGACTTGATTGCCGTCGACGACGATGAGGTCGGGATACGGCCACTCGGGATGATTGAGGCGGCGGGACAATATCTCGGTGAGGCCGGCGATGTCGTCGTTCTGGTCCTTGGAGACCTTGAACTTGCGATATTCATTCTGGGACAGTTGACCGTTCTCG
>JAHFMA010000025.1:0-5389 GCA_023264475.1 Candidatus Parcubacteria bacterium
CTCTAGAATGATCTTTTCGGCCGTCTTGCGGCCGATGCCGGAGACTTTGACCAGATGAGCCGTAGAGCCGCTGCGGATGGCTCCGACCAAAGTATCGCTCGAGACTAGGGAGAGGATGTTCAGAGCCGACTTGGGGCCGATGCCGGATATGCCGATGAGCAGCTCGAAGAAGTCTTTGTCCTTCTTGGCCATGAAGCCGTATAGATCCAGCGCATCCTCGCGCACGGCTAGGTACGTCCATAGCGAAGCCTCGGTCCCGATCTTGAGGGTATGGAGGGTATCGGGCGAGAGGAAGACCTTGTGACCGAGGCCGCCCACATCGATGACGGCGTAGGCGCCGCCGAGCTCGGTCACGGTTCCGCGGATGGATGCGATCATGGGGCCATCATATCATTTCTTTACTTTTGGGGCATGATGTGATACTTTCTTCATCACCAACTCATATGCCGATCACCTCTTCAGCCAAGAAAGCCCTCCGCGCCTCCAAGAAGAAGCGCGTCTTCAATATCCGCCGCAAAGGCGCTGTTGAGAGCGAGCTCAAGGATTTCCGCAAGCTCATCGCCGCCAAGGACGCCAAAGGCGCCGCCAAGCTCCTCCCGGCTGTCTACAAGTCTCTCGACAAGGCGGTCAAGACGGACTACATCAAGGCCAACGCTGCCAGCCGTCTCAAGTCTCGTGCGGCTGCCGCTCTCGCCAAGCTCGGCTAGATAGAGACCGCCGAGAGGCGGTTTTATCAATCCGCAAAAGTGTGTTAGTGTAGCTTCGTTGCGCCCTCGTCGTTCAATGGATAGGACGCAGGATTGCGGATCCTGCAATGTTGGTTCGATTCCAACCGGGGGCACCACAAGAAAAAGACCTGCTCAGCAGGCCTTTTTCGTATCTAAAACCCCAACCACTCGAGCACGTGCTTGAGCAGAGGTTCGCGGTGCTCGGTCTCGGCGATGTATTTGAGCAGGACGGCGCGGACTTCTTCCGGGTCTACCTCATCGATATACATGACGATGAGAGGCATGAAGGTTTTGCGCGACTTGATGAGGATGCGCGGTATGGCGACCTCGTGCGGGATCCAGAAGGACTCCAGCGTCAGGAATGGGTAGAGGGTCGAGTCTGACATGATGCCGCGGTCGTTGATCTCGTGGCGCACGATATGCGGCGGACGAGAAGCATGGACGACTAGGGCCGTGGCAGCCACGACGATGAAGATGCCGGTGATGATCTCGCCGAACATGAATGACACCGCCGCTAGAGCCAAGGTGATGAGGCCGACCGCCCAGTACCAATCGGGCTTCTTCTCGGTGTAGATGTGCGTCGGCGCGGTCCAGATGATGAGAGGTTCGCTAGCCATGTCAGGAAATTATACCACAATAAAAATCCCCAACCGTAAGGTCGGGGATGGGGGATAGCACTCTCAATGGTGTTTTCTGAAGTGTTTTTTGAAGTCGTATGGCTTGAATCCTTCCGTGGTCCAATGGCCGGCGAAGAGTAATCCGCCGGGACAGCATTCCCAACGCAGGTATCCCAGGACAGATTTGCCGATGTGGGTGGCATCAGGGCGAATCCCTTCGTTGTCATCATCATAGATAGCGACGCCGTTTCCGGGGATGATCGGCAATCCGCATAATGCGCAGAAGATGATCTTCTTCTTGCCATCCTCGATCTGACAATTCGGGCACAGGTCTTTTTGACGGATCGTGCCTGTCTCCATGCCGAATATATTCAGACGGAACGCTCGGCTGTCACGGTGCCCGCAAGCATAGTCTCTTTCGAAGAAGCTGCGCTTGATGATCGAGCATGTCCTGATCGGAGCCGGCAAGGATGATCTCGCGGGCTTTTGAGGGTATTGTGCGACTGTCTCGAACTTGATTCCGCCAGAGCGGATCTTCTCTGATTCTGGCATAAAGCCTCCTTCTTTTTTGATTGTTCAGGTTGTTCTGGGGACACCTTATACCCAAGCCCCAAAAATCACAAACATATGCGGACGGGGTGAGATTCGAACTCACGGCCCCCTTGCGAGGGCGACGGTTTTCAAGACCGTTGCCTTAGACCGCTCAGCCACCCGTCCTTCTTGGTCCAATCAGGCCATGATAGGCCAAAAGCTATGGCTCTGCAACGATTCCATGTTATCTTAACCCCATGCGCATCATTGGCATCGACTATGGCACCAAGCGCGTCGGCGTATCCGTCTCTGATGAGACGGTCAAGTTCGCCTTGCCGCTCACGGTCATCGCCAACACGATCGACCTGCCGACCGAGATCGCCAGGCTCGCTGCCGAGCATGAGGCCAAGGATATCGTGATGGGGGAGTCGCGCAAGTACGATATGACCGCCAACAAGATCTTGCCAGACATCTTGTCATTGAAAGAGAGCTTGGAGGCATCCGGTCTCAAGGTCACGCTAGAGCTCGAATTCATGACTTCCCAGCAAGCCGAGCGTCACCAGGGCAAGAATGATATGACCGATGCTTCTGCCGCCGCGCTCATCCTTCAGGCATATCTCGATCGCGGCGGCTCCGAAAGCCAGGCATAGTTGGCGCGTCTAATAGCATAGATAACAAGCATGATCACCTACGAAGATTTCAAGAAGATAGAAGTGCGCGTCGGCAAGATCCTCTCAGCCGAGAAGATCCCGGATACTGACAAGCTCCTCAAGCTCTCGGTAGATTTTGCAGAGACCAAGGAGGTCATTAATGAAGCAGGGGAGAAGTCTGTCACGCCCATTCTGCGCCAGATCGTCTCCGGCATATCCGCATACTTCCCAGACCCGGCCGTCTTGGTGGGCAAGACATGCATGTTCGTGACCAATCTCGAGCCTAGGATGATCCGCGGCTTCGAGTCGAACGGCATGCTCTTTGCTATCTCTGATGACAAGGGCAATTTTTCTCTTCTCGAACCGAACCAGTCTATCGGCCCCGGAACGCGTGCAGCTTAATATATCGACATGTCTTCAATCATCCATCTCATCACCAATCCTCAAGCGATCGTCTCGGCCTTCGGCCTGGTCGGCGTGACCATCATCGTATTCCTAGAGACGGGCGCTTTCTTCGGCTTCTTCTTCCCGGGAGATTCTCTGCTCTTCACAGCTGGCCTCTTGGCTTCGCAGGGCTACCTCCCGATATCTTGGCTGCTCGTGTGCGTCTTCTTGGCGGCGATATCTGGCGACACGGTCGGCTACGCCTTCGGCAAGCGAATCGGTCCGGCCATCTTCACCAAGGAGGACTCCCTGCTCTTCAATCGCGCATATGTGAGCAAGGCTCAGAATTTCTACGAGAAATACGGTACCAAGACCATCATCATCGCCAGATTCGTGCCGATCGTGCGCACCTTCGCCCCGATCGTGGCTGGCATCGGCGCGATGAAGTACCGCACCTTCCTTGTCTTCAACGTGATCGGCGCCGCGATGTGGACATGCCTGGTCATCGGGCTCGGCTATGGCTTCGGCAATCTCATTCCTGACCCTGACAGGTTCTTGTTGCCCGCCATCCTCGTCATCGTAGCGATCTCCGCAGCTCCGGCCATATATGAGATCCTCAAGAAGAGGGAACCTGTCCGATAGCCCCAGCCTTCTGGTATAATCTGGGCATGCTCGCGTCCTCGACGTTCTTCAAGATCTTCCCGCCTCCGAGATTCCTGCTCATGCCTCATGCGGGGCTCGACATCTCCGATGATGCCATCACATGCATCTCATATGCCGGCCCGGCGCATCACAAGCGCATCACCGCCTACGGCTCTGTCGAGCTGCCCAAGGGCCTCATTGATGGGGGAGACGTCAAAGACGAGAAGGACTTGATCTCGTGCCTCGCGGCCTTCGCCAAGGAACACAGCCTCACTTATGTGAAAGTCTCTATCCCAGAAGAGAAGGCCTATCTCTTCAGCACCGACGTGGCTTCAGCGCCGTTCGACGAGATCGAGCAGAACATCGAGTTCAAGCTCGAGGAGAATGTGCCCCTCTCGGCTACGGATGCGCTCTTCTATTTCGACCTCATCCCATATACCGTGAAGAGCGGCTCTCTGCGCGCCAGCGTCTCGGTCGTGCCACAGTCGTATATCGAGCGCTACATATCCATCATTCGCTCAGCCGGCCTCATCCCTGCAGCATTCGAGGTCGTCCCCAAGTCCATCGCCCGCGCCGTCACGCCGCCGCATTCCGCTCCGGAGACCAAGCTCATCGTCCACGTCATGAATAACAAGACCGGGCTGTACATCGTCTCGGGTAGCGTCATCGATTTTGCCTCGACGGTGGCCGTAGCCGGCGCTTCGGATGCGCAAGCTCTGCCCGAGGCGATCGCGACCCTGACCAAAGAGATCGATCGCGTGCACTCGTATTGGACCTCTCACGGCAACGGCGAACCGATCAAGGAAGTTATCTTGGTAGGCCGCAACGCTCCGGCTTTCGAGCCAGCCTGCGAGCATGTCAAGAATGAAGCGACCTTCGGTGCCAAGGTCGCCGATGTGTGGTCTAGCGCTTTCAATATCGATCGCTACCTGCCCCCGATCTCTAAAGAAGCCTCGCTCGGCTATGCCGTGGCCGCCGGCTTGGCACTGGACCCTTCTGCCGGAGATTGCGCATAGAATATGAGACACCGCCTAATCCCAGTCGCAGAGCGCCGCCTGATGCATCGAGAATACCTCTCGAGGGTCGCTGTAGTCTCGCTGTGCATGCTCTCAGCCGCAGTCATGCTCGGCGTGGCGGCGCTTTTCCCGGCAGATACCCGCGCCCGCCTAGCGGACAAAGCGGCGGTCGACTCAGCCGACCGCGCGAGCAGGGCCGCCGGTTCCGCTGATCTAGCTGCTGCCGAGACGGACCTCAACGCCTCCAAGAGCATCCTTGCCGCTCTGTCCGCTGATGCGGACAAGCCCAGGCTCTCTGATGCGGTGCGCGCTATCTCCGTCGGACATTCTCCGATCATGATCTCGTCCATGAGCTTTGCTCGCCAAGGAACGTCGACCCTCACGATCTCGATCGACGGCATCGCCCCGACTAGGAGCGACCTCTTGGCTTGGAAGGGCAGGTTGGAGGCATTGGCACCGGGCGCTACAGTCGAACTGCCGATCGCTACCTTGGCCAAGAGCACTGATGTGAATTTCTCCATACGTCTGACCGCAAACCTAAAATGACCTCATCCCCGCGCATCAAGACCGGCCTGATCCTCATATCCTTTGCAGCTCTTCTCGTGTCTGGGGCGCTATACGCATATCTCTATCACGACACTTTGGCCTTGACGGAGCATGCGATCGGCGCGCGCGCCTCCGTGGCTGACGCCGCGGAGCGCCAGAAGCAATCCAGAGACATCTTGGCGCTGGCGGCCTCGACGGCCGCCAGCCGCGCGCGCCTGTCAGGGCTTTTCGTGCCGTCTGACGATGCCGTGGCCTTCATCCAATCGATCGAATCC
>JAHFMA010000025.1:5399-7791 GCA_023264475.1 Candidatus Parcubacteria bacterium
GGAGCCGCTTCGGGAGCCAATGTGGCTCTATCGGCCATCGCCGCGAGCCCGCTCGACACCGCCAAGCCCGGCACGATAGGCACCATATCCGCGCATGTCACGGCGAGTGGCTCGTGGTCCAATGTCATGCGCGCCGTCGAGCTCTTGGAAGCCCTCCCTTACCATAGCTCGGTCGACAAGATGGCCTTGTCCGCGTCTATCCCAGCGGGGGATCGGTCCGGTCGCGCGCCGCGTGCTTGGGT
The DNA here is from genome assembly GCA_023264475.1 of Candidatus Parcubacteria bacterium. Classification (GTDB taxonomy): domain Bacteria; phylum Patescibacteriota; class Minisyncoccia; order Phycocordibacterales; family PALSA-1337; genus C7867-002. The sequence continues at coordinate 5,642 of JAHFMA010000025.1, forward strand.
GGCGTCGATAGATCTGTCCGCCTCCACCATCAAATAATATGGACCAAGAACAGAACAAAAAAGACGTGATCGCTCCCGCTGCCAAGGAGGCCGCCGCTCGGGAGGCCAAGAAAGCCGCTGCGCACCAGACGCCTCACGAGCGCATCACGCACCAGCTGCAACGTAACCCCTTCTTGGACTGGGCTATCATTCTCGCCTCGTCCGTCATCTTGGCTCTAGCGCTTGTAGCCGTCGGCGTCTATGTGTATCTTGATACTGGGGTCCGGCTCGATGCGCCGTCCAATGGACAGAAGACCTTCTCGCATGCGCCCATCGATGTGAACGCTCTCCAGGGCGTTCTGGGCGAGTTCGATGCCCGAGCCGCCGAGCGCGCAGCGCTCGGCAAAGGCTATAATGGCCCCATAGACCCATCCCTCCCGTAGTTCAATGGATAGAACAGCGGACTTCTAAGCCGTTGATGTTGGTTCGATTCCAACCGGGAGGACAGAGATTGACCGATTCACGCCTGTGCATTACTTGACTGGCGCGCATTTCCTCCGTGGTATAATTGACACGGTCATTATCATTTATCACTCATCAATAATATGAAATCGATTCATTCGATCGCGTTCATCCTCGTCGTCATCGGCGGTTTGAACTGGCTTCTCAAGGTATTCGGTTGGGATCTCGAGGCCTTCCTCGGCGCCGGCATGATCGTCAATACGGTCTACGTTCTCGTCGGTCTCTCCGCTGTCTATCTTGCTGTCACCCACAAGAGCACCTGCAAGCATTGCGAGGCTTCGCCTGCCGCTCCGTCTGCACCGCAGATGTAGTATCCGAGCTCATTTCAAGAAAAAGCCCGCTTTGGCGGGCTTTTTCGTTGGCGGCTTCCTGATGTGCGCCCTGCAGGACTTGAACCTGCGACCTTTCCCGTGTAAAGGGACTGCTCTACCAACTGAGCTAAGGGCGCGCGTTGACCCAGTCTTACCAAAACAGCTAAGGGCGCTCTTTTTCTAGGGAAATTGGTGTCGGAATGAACTTTAGCGTATATTCATGCCATGAGCAAAGAATTCCCATACGAAATACCTATACTCTACGAAGACAACGACTACATCGTCGTCAACAAGCCGGCCGGCCTCATGGTCCATGCCGATGGCCGCAACGAAGGACCATTCCTGACTGACTGGGTCGTCGCGCGCTATCCCGAGACAGCCGATGTCGGCGAGCCTATCCGTACCCCGGAAGGGGAGACGATCGTGCGCCCGGGCATCGTGCATCGTCTCGACCGCGAGACCTCCGGCGCTATCGTCGTCGCAAAGAACGCCGCAGCCCATGCCGCTCTCAAACAGCAATTCAAGGATCGCGATGTGGCCAAGAAGTACGTCGCCTTCGTCTGGGGCGAGCTCAAGGAGGAGTTCGGCACCATCACGCGGCCGATCGGACGCTCTTCGGGCGATTTCCGACGCTGGTCGGCCCAACCCGGCGCTCGCGGTGAGATCCGCGAAGCCGAGACCTATTGGACCCGCCTCTGGACCGGCAAAGCCGAGGTCATGAAGGAGGGTCAGCCTGTCCTCGAGAAGTTCACCCTCGTCGAGGCCGAGCCCAAGACAGGGAGGACCCATCAGATCAGGGTCCATTTCCAAGCTACGCATCATCCGGTCGTCGGAGACCAGCTCTACGCTCCCGGACGGCCGCCAGCCCTCGGTTTTGCCCGCACCGCCCTCCATTCCGGGGCTATAGAGTTCACGGATCTCCATGGCAAGACCATCAAGGTCAAAGCGCCTTTGCCGGCGGACTTCATAGCGGCCTTCGGGGCTCTAGGCATCAAGATTTCTTGAATATTTAACGGCCCTGTGATAAGGTACTTCCACTATGGCAACCAAGGTAATCTCGCCTGTCAACATCGAGCATCGCGCGAAGCTGGACATCCGTCCTGGCGACACCGTGCGCGTCTGGCAGAAGGTTGCTGAAGACAAGGGCAAATTCCGCCTCCAAGCCTTCGAAGGCCTCGTTCTCGCAAGGAAGCACGGCAAAGAAGCCGGCTCCATGTTCACGGTCCGCAAGGTCGTCGACGGCGTCGGCGTCGAGCGCATCTTCCCGTTGTTCTCCCCGATGATCGATGAAGTCGAGATGGTCCGCCGCTCCAAGGTCCGCCGCGCCAAGCTCTACTT
>JAHFMA010000073.1 GCA_023264475.1 Candidatus Parcubacteria bacterium
AATATGACAATCGTATTTTTGATCGGGCGCATCATCTTCGGCCTCTATTGGCTCGATGGCGCTAGGAATCATATCTTGCATAGCGGCCACATGATCGGCTACGCGCAGTCCAAGGGCCTCAAGTCCGCGGGCACCGCCAAGTTCGCCATCATCGCGACCGGCATCCTCATGCTCGTGGGCGGTCTGTCGCTCCTGACCGGCTACCGCGTCCAGTGCGGGCTCGCCGCGCTCGCGATCTTCTTGGTCGGCGTGACCTTCAAGATGCACGCTTTCTGGAAGGAAGCCGATCCTGCCGCCAAGTATGGCGACAAGGTCCAGTTCATGAAGAACATGGCCCTCCTCGGCGCCGTGCTCATGCTCCTCGCGGCTCCGATCTCTTGGGGCTACTAGTTTTCGTCATCACATCTCGCGGGAAAGGGCGGCGCCATCCTGGCGCCGCCCTTTCTTCCTGCTATAATGTATCCATGAAGATCAAAAACGAATATATCATCCCCGCCGTCATCATCGGCTTGGGATTCATCTTATCAATGGCGATCGGCTCGCAGGCCTTCCTGACCTCGCGAGGCTTCGACAACACGCTCGCCGTGACCGGCTCCGCCAAGCAGAATGTCGTGGCTGATTCCGCCACTTGGTCATTCTCGCTCTCCCATCAGGCTTATGAGAGCGGCATCCAGAAGGCTTATGCCAGCCTAGCTACGGATCTCGCTGCCGCCAAGAAATTCTTGGCTGACAATGGCGTCGCCGACGCTGACATCTCAGTCACCCCGGTCTTCACTGACGAGCAGTACAAATACGGCTCTGATCAGAGCGGCCCTCGCCAATTCACGGTGAGGCAGACGATCACCGTTCAGTCCAAGGATCCCCAGGCTATCGACAAGCTGTCCAAGGCCACCGGCGCTCTCACCTCCAAGGGCGTGCTCATCATGTCCAATCAGCCGCAATACTATTATTCCAAGCTCGCGGAGCTCCGTGTCTCGATGCTCGGCGCCGCTATCACCGATGCCCGGGCTCGCGCTGATGAGATCTCTAGCAGTGCCAAGACTAAGGTCGGCGCTCTCAAATCCGCATCGAGCGGCGTCGTCCAAGTCCTCTCTAGGGATTCTGTGGATGTGTCCGACTACGGCCAATACGACACCTCGACGATCGACAAGACCGTCATGGTCACAGTCAGGGCTACTTTCTTCGTCAAATAGGCCATTTCTAGGCTTGATTTGGCCTGTGTGACATTCCTACCCTGATTGGGGTTATAATGAATGACGTGAAGAAAATATTCAGCAAACGCGAGATATTAGTCCCTGAGATAGACGTCAAAACCCTGACGGACTCGCAAGTCTTGTCCGGTTCGATCCAGAGCCCGGCTCTCTTCGAGGAGCTGGTGCGCCGCTATGAGCGGGCCTTCATCCGCAAGGCCGTAGCGGTCCTGCGCGATGGGGAAGCGGCTAGAGACGTAGTCCAAGAGACTTTCGTGCGCATTTACATATCTGCCAAGCGCTTCAAAGAGCAGGACGGCGCGACATTCTCTTCATGGGCATATCGCATCTTGCTCAATCGTTGCTATACCGCCTATCGCAAGCTCCAGCGCCGCAATGAGTTCTCGCTAGAGGCAGAGCCGGAGTTCGCCGAGGTCCTGGCCGATCAGGGCGGCATCGATGACGCCGAGCGCCGCGTGGTCGCCGACTACGTCCTGAGTCTGATCTCCCGCTTGCCGGCGCTCTTGGCCAAAGTGACCAGATTGCATTTCATCGAGGGCTTGTCCCAGAAGGAGATCGCCGCTCGCGAAGGCGTCTCTCACGGCGTCGTCCGTCAACGCTTGTATCGCGCCAAGAAACAGCTCAAGGATATAGATGGGGAATTGGCGTATGCTACTCTAGAGAGGAATAGCGGGAGCCGCGCATAGATCAATATATGAACACCACAAACGAAAGCCAGCAGTTCGGTATCGAGGACTATCAGCTCAATCACGCAGTCATGCGCCGCGTCTGGGCGGTGTACTTCGTGCGCTCGGCCTTGCATCCGGAGGCCGTGAAGTTCTTCGTCTTCGCTGCTTGTTGTGGCACGGCCTTCTTTATGGTCTCTGTCGCTAACGTCATCTCTAACGTTTCGCACTTGAGCAATATCCTAGATGGCGCCTTCTATATCTACGGCGCCTTTTTGAATACCTCGATCGTAGTCGAAGCCACTATCGTCATCGCTTTGGGCGCTGGAGCTTGGCTCGCCTATGATGCCACGCGCAACCTCGGCGGCGCGATCTACCATATGACTCGTCAGCACGCCTAGGAGGCGTTTTTGTTTATTAGACTAGAGCCTTCTCAGGGATGAAGAATATCCCGATGACATATACCGCTACGGCCGGGAGGAGTCCGGTCATGAGGAGGACAAGTATGGCCGCGAGGCGAATTATCCTAGAATCTATAGAGAAGTACTCGGCGATGCCGCCGCAGATGCCTGCCATGACGCGGTCAGTGCGGCCACGATAGAGCTTTTTTGTGGGTTCCATGCAGTGGATGATACAATATAGTCATGATAAATGCCAAAGACCTCTCTACGCTCGTGAAGGGCGATGTGGAGACCACAGAAGAAGCCCTCACGACTGCCAGCCATGATGCCAGCCTCTTCGAAGTCCGCCCGCAAGCTGTCGTCCATCCCAAGGACGTCGGCGATGTCAGGATGCTTGTGAAATATGCCGCCGCACATCCCGGCATGTCGCTCACCGCGCGCTCTGCCGGCACCGATATGTCCGGCGGACCGCTGACCGAGTCCG
>JAHFMA010000074.1 GCA_023264475.1 Candidatus Parcubacteria bacterium
TCAAATCCGTAAGCATTAAATCGTAACGGGCACATCAAAGAATCTCCCCAAAAGGGGATTTTTTGATGCCTATTTTTCTCTCATCACGCTCCAAAAATGCATTCTTCCATTGCCAGCTCGACGGATAATGACTCTTACTTTTAGATCTCTCCTGCCTATGTTTGCAGACAAGGCCCAGTATTCAATACCGTTGATCTTTCTCTGTTCTTTGATCGTTGAAGCCTTTGTAATAACTGTTCTCACATGAGGTAAAAAATTAAGCTTATGGACCTGATTTGATTGACTCCTAGCCTTACCACCGTCATGGAAACGTAGATGATTGAATCCTTTGGATGTGAATATTACGATCTCATTTAGGCAGGGACAAAAAAGCGGAGTATATGTTTTGTACTCCGCCCGGCGCTTCTCAACAAATTTTAAATATTGTTCAGGGGGCAATTATTTTACATCAAAAAACACCGCTTGCGCGATGTCTTATGATTTTTTGCCTCTTGCGAGGCGGGGCCGAAGCCACTTGTAAAAGCATTGTACACCTAATATTTATTTTAGGTCAAATTATAATCATCACCTGATATACTTATCTGGTGCCCCACACCTACATCCTCCGCTGTGCCGACGACACCTTGTATATTGGCTCTACTCCTGACCTCGAGAAGCGCCTCCACCAGCACAATCACGCCAAAGCCGGCGCCAAATACACTCGCGGCCGGCGGCCGGTAGTCATCGCATATAGCGAGAAGCACCGCACGCTGGCCAAGGCCCGCGCTAGGGAAGCCGAGCTCAAGAGACTCACTCGTGCCGAGAAGCTTGCTATCATAGCCGGATGAAGCGACCGATCATCCGCATCTTCACCTCGCTCTTCCGCACTAGGAGCAGGAAGTTATATTTGGCCAACAAAGAAGCCGCCCGAGCTCTAGTGCACGAGCGGGTCAAACATTTCGTCGATTCGCATTATGGTCCGCGACACGGAATTGCCGTAGGCAAGATCGCCATCAGGAATCAGAAGTCGCGCTGGGGCTCATGCTCCAAGCATGGCAACTTGAATTTCAATTATAAGCTCGTCTTCATGCCGCCCGAGGCGCGCGACTATGTGATCGTGCATGAGATCTGTCATATCAAAGAGTTCAATCATGGCCGCGGCTTCTGGGCTTTGGTCGCTGAGACCGTCCCAGAATATCGAGCGCTAAGGAAACAACTGAGGAATGTGAGCTAGGAGAGCGAGAGCGCACCAGCTACGGAATTGCCTGCTACCCAGCCGGTCGTCCAGCAGATCTGGAGGCTATAGCCGCCCGAAGGACGGTCGATGTTGAGCATATCGCCGATCACATAGAGATTCGGCACGCGGCGCGATTGCATGGTCTTGAAATCCACCTCTTCTAGAGCGATACCACCCGAGGTGATGATGGCTTTGTCAGTGCCCAAGAGGCCTGTCGGATGGATATGGAGATCCTTGAGGAGCTTCACGAGAGCGAGGCGTTCCTCGCGAGTGACGCTGTTGCAATAGACATCCTCGTGGATGCCGGAGCGCTCTAGGACGATCGGCACGAAAGCGGCTGGGATGAGGCCGGTGATGGCATTCTTGAACTTCTTCTTGTCTTCTTTGGTGAAGAGCTTTTGTAGGGCGGCGTTGAGGGTCGCATAGTCATGGTCAGGAAGGAGGTCGAGCGACAGGACGAGCGCGCCGTATTCGAGGAGCTCGCGGATCTCGGAGGACATGTTCAGGATGGCCGGGCCTGAAAGGCCAAAGTGCGTGAAGAGCACCTTGCCCTTCTTGACGCCTTTTTTGCCGGCTACCTTCACACCATCCAGATAGAGGGTGATCTTGGCATTGGGGAGGGCGATGCCCGACAGGTCCTTGACCCATTCGTCGCTCACGGTGATCGGCACCAGAGCAGCAGTCGGCTCGATCACGGTGTGGCCGAGCTTGGCCAGCCAGGCGAAGCCTTCGCCGGTGGAGCCTGTTTCCGGATGCGATTTGCCGCCAGTCGCCAGGATGAAATTCTTGCCATGGATCACGTCGCCGCTCGCGAGCTTCACGGCGTCGATGTGGCCAGGCGTAGTCTGTATGAATCCGACGACTGGAGAGTCAGAGCCGATGGTGACCATGCTTGGCTGGCCGCCGCGGCTGGTGGCCATGAGGTAGCCCACCATGACGTCCCAGACGGACTGGGCGCGGTCGGTCGTGGGGAAGACGCGCTGACCTTCCTCGATCTTGGTCTCCATGCCGCGTGTATTGAAAAATGCCAATGATTTGCGGACATTGTGCTGGGAGAAGGCCGAGAAGAGGAACTTGCCGCCGTCCTTGAGCTTGGCTAGGAGCTTGTGGTCATCGAATTCGGCATTGGTCACATTGCAACGACCGCCGCCGGTGATGAGGAGCTTGCGGCCGAGCGAATCGTTCTTCTCGAGGAGGAGGATGCTCAATTCACGGCGCTCTTCGCGGGCGCGCTCGGCAGCGCGCCCGGCAGCCATCATGCCGGCGGGGCCACCGCCTACCACTATGACATCCCAGACGGGATCGTTTCCGGTTGTCGCGTCATTCTTGGGCATATTCGTACTAGAGACCGAGGGCTTTGAGGAAGATCGCGAGCTCTTCGCCTTCGATCTTGCGATAGCCGTTCGGAGAGACCTTGCCGAGCTTCACATTGAGGATGCCGGTGCGCTCTAGATTGGTGGTTTCAGCTCCGAAGAGCGAGACGATCTGGCGGATGCGGTTTTTGTGGTC
>JAHFMA010000026.1 GCA_023264475.1 Candidatus Parcubacteria bacterium
CCGTTCGCCATGTTAGCCAACCAATCGATGGCATCCTTCGTGGCCTTGATCTTGGTGCGCTTGAGGATAGCCTTGAGCTCCGCCTCATCGAATGATTTCAGGATGAAGACGCGACAGCGCGACAACAGGGCAGGAATGATCTCGAAACTCGGATTCTCGGTGGTCGCGCCAATCAGAGTGAGTTTACCTGACTCTACATACGGCAGGAGGAAGTCCTGCTGGGCTTTGTTGAAGCGGTGGATCTCGTCCAGGAATAGGACCTTGGGTCGGCCTTCGAGCAAAGTGTTCGGCTCTTCGACGATCTTGCGGATGTCGTCCTTACCGGCCGAGACGGCAGAGAGCTCGTATATGCGCGCATTCACGGCGCGCGCGTAGATGCGGGCGATGGTCGTCTTGCCGGTGCCCGGCGGGCCCCAGAGGACGTATGAGAAGAGGTGCTTGTCCTCGATCGCCCTGCGCAAAGGCTTGCCCGGGCCGACCAGGTGCTCCTGCCCCACGAATTCCTTCAAGGATTGCGGCCGGATCTTGTTAGCTAGGGGTTCCATTTATTTAACTTCACTACCTATTGCCATTTGAATTTCAATTATGAGCCTTTCTTTATTTTCAAAAGACGACTCATCCCTCAATCTCAATAACGGCATGCTCGCACCCTTAAGTATTCTTTCAACTTCTCTATCTCGTTCTTGCCTATCTGGTCTTTCATGAGACCTGTCATCTAGTTCAATTGCCAACTTGGGCGATAGATCATTTTTGTCGCACAAAACAAAATCAACTGACTTCTCATCTATGTGCCTAAATGCACCCATCCAACTTTGACCAACTATTTTATGATCCAAAAATGACGGTAAATGAATCTGAGGAAAAACATCATATTTGTCAGCGATGGCATTATTCAAGGCTACGTAACACCTTCTTTCAGATTGAGTCATTATGCAATCTCGTCTTTTGTATTGGTACCCAGCTTTCTTAGGCTGAGCTGAAAGCAGAGCACCGACTATAAAGATCGCTAGGACTACAACAGCGAGTACTATTAGCCAAAAATTCATAGCCCAATACTATCACATTACACATTTTGCAATACTTATATTTTAACTGTCTTGTTTGAGAAAACTTAGCTCTCTTCACTCCCGCCGGCCGCGAATATCTCCTGGAACGGCTCAAGAATGACAACCCGGTCTCCTTCACGATCAACAAACAAGGATTCCAAGAATTTGAGTCAGGTGCCGATAGAGGTCCTGCCTCAGATCAAGTTGTATTGAATTACCTCTTAGAACAAGAAAGGATCGCCGCATTAAAAGGCTTCCTCGCAAGTGTGTGAACTAGCCCTCCCCAACCTCCCCTTACTGGGAGGTTTTTTCAAATAAAAACAGGCGGAATCGCTTCCGCCTGTGCTATATAAAAACTATCATTGCGCTATCTTCTCAACCCGATCGGTCGCATCATGCCAAGCATCCGCTATGGCGCGCATCCTCTTGATCAGATCCTTGAGCCCGGCATTCTTCTGGGCGTGCTGGATGAGGGCCCGGATATCGACATCTTTGGCCTTCTTGAAGAAGGCCAGATCAGTCTCGGATGTGAGCATGATCCGGAGGATCTTCTCCGCGCTGTCGCTAGGCTTGCGCTTGCGGCCTTTGGCCGTGTCGTCCTTGCTGACGTCCGCGATCAATTCCTGCACCTTGAGCGAGATCAACCCTGCGGTCTTCTCCTTCTTGGCAGCCTCCCAGATGCGGATCTGTTCGGAGCGATCAGCCACGCGCGACAGGCGCATCGCCACGCCGAGGCGCATGCGCTCATCCTTGGGGACTGAGAGGCGCAAGAGCTCTTGGAGGCCATTATCGAGGTGCTGGAGCTGCATATGCTGGTAGACCCAGCAATTGGACATGCCCGTCGCGACTACGATCTCGCCTACTGTCTTGCCGGACGCGATGGCTTTGGCCACGGCTCTGGAGCTCTCCAACGGGGTGTGCCCGCGGCGGCCCCAGTTCATGGTGAATGAATCCCAGAATTGCGCTCCTTGGTCCTTGTAGCGCTTCACGATCGCAAGAAGACTCTGCTTGCCGGCGGCGACGGCGCCACGATAGCGGCGCTCTCCATCGACTAACTCCCACAGCTTGCCTGGGACGCCGGTAAGCGGCGTCACCACGATGAGCTGTTTCTGGCCTTCTTGCACTAGGCTGCCACGCATCTCGGACAAGTCGTCCTTGGTGAATTCTTGGCGAGGCTGGCCTTCGAAAGCCCTGATCTCCGACACAAGGATCTCGCGGACTTCGGGCACCTCGGCGGTGCCGTTGTGATTGCCATTGGAGCCATTCGTATGGACGGCCGTTAGCGGTTTGCTAGTCATCACGATCGGCGACGACGCAAGACGCGTCGGCACCCTGGAAGCTTCGACGATCTTGCCATCGAGCAAATCTGAGACCAACGTGCGCACAGTCTCATTGACTTTTGGGTTCAAAGAGAATGGGAAGCTCATCGGCGACGTGACCCTGTCTCCATTGGAGAGAGTGGCGCCATCGCCAGTGATCTCCCACTTCTTGCCTTTTTGAATGGCATTCCATGGATGCTCCTCGCGCCTTGGTTGTCCCGGCGGGTTTTCTTCGATCAGGACGCGTCCTCTCCAGCCCGTGAGGGTCTTGGAAAGCACCGTCGCTTCTATCACCGACCAATTCGTGCCGCCCACGGCTCTGTTGAACCGTACGGCTTTGCCAACGTTTGTCATAGGTGCTCCTTCTAATTTGATTTGGGGTTGTGAGGTTCTAATGTCTGGGAGCATGCTACTCCCGTATGGACAAAAAGCAAACCGCCCATGAATTAGGCGGTAGTTCCGACGGAGTTTGACAAATTCCACCATAAATGTAGTATCTAGTCCAGACAAGAGAACATGACAATTCAACCACTATCGCTCATGATCAACGCAGCTGGCGTTATAGATCAGAATCACCTCCTCATCGTCTGCGGCCTCAAGGCCGGGACTGGAACCTGCAGATATCTCTGGCATAACAAAGGCTATCGCTGTGCCAAAGGCACAGGTATGGAACAGGCCGTCCTAGAGCGATCGTCCCGGAAGCTCGCGCAAGGCGACAATTGCTCCGGACCGCCAAGCTTCGACCTTCCGCTCGTATCCGAGCGGAACATGACTGCCTGCAAACGATAAGGCGCTAGACACAGACCACCCCTAACCTGGTGGTCTTTTTAATACTTCCTCACTACTCCGCGCACCACCGCGGCGATCTCTAGATTCTCCTGGGGATAGATATTGTGATATTTCTTGTTGGCGGGCTCGAGATAGGGTTTGCCGGCCTTGTGACGGAGATACTTCATGGTCCAGCCACCGTCCACGTTGGCAATGACGATGTCGCCCGGCTTGGGCGTCTTGCCGCGCTCGGCAATGACCATGTCGCCCTCCTGAATGCCGGCATCTATCATCGAGTCCCCTTTGACCCTCAACATATATGACGCCTCCTTGTGTTCGAAGAGGTAGTCGTTGACATCGATGGTATCCAGCGTCTGACTATCAGCCTCTGAAGGAAAGCCTGCCTCCACGAGGCCGAGGAGCGGGACTTCATTCAGGGTCTGAGATGGGATGAGGCGGCCGGTGGCATCCTTGAGGACGGCGCCTTCCTCGACGAGCCGATCTATGAGTTTGGAGACGGCATTCTTGGACTTGAATCCTACGAGCGTCATGACCTCAGCGAAGCTCGGCATGCGCTTCTTGGCCTGATAGAAGCCGAAGATCTTGTCTTTGTGTGAATCCATGAATATATGATAGCTCTAGAACATGAACATAGCCATGAATGAGAGCGAGCGGCCGAACCACGAGACCTTGGGCGGAGCCAAGCGGCTCAATTGCGAGGTCAGGAAGCGATGGCGGCGGGACTCGCGGTAATAAGGCATGCCCTGGATGATCTTCTGGTCGATCACGTAATTGATCTTGCGGATCTCATGCTTCAAGGACTTCACGATCTCGTATTTGCTCATGGTAATGATATTAGCTGGGTAATGAGGCTCTAGGCCTGATGGATATATTATAGGTGAACTATCGTTCACCTAGCAAGGGACGCCTGTGGATAACCTCTTTGGCATACAAAAAGAGCGGGTTCCCCCGCTCTTTCAGTGGCTCCATTATAGCTTGGAGCTTAGATCTGGACCATGCGAGCTTGGCAGCCAGAGGTCGCGGCGACGCAACCGATCTGGACCAAGAGAGTCTGGCCGGCTTCGGCAGACGTCAAAGTGAGAGGAAAGGAGCCGGTGTTGGGCGTAGAGGCAGTGAGCGTGCGGACATTCTCATAGCGAGAGGGCTTGTCGCCGGACTTGCGGATGAGCGTAATGCTCACATTCTTGGAAGGATAGTCCGAGGCGTTCCAGCTGACCTTGACCGACTTGGCGGCGCCGACGGCAGCTGTGTTGCCGGAAATCGGAGAGACCGAGACCGTGCCGCTCGGCACGAGCGAGGCGGCTTCGCCTGTCAAAGCCAAGGCCGGAGCGGCAGACAGAGCGGGGCTCACAGCCACGCCGCGTGAGCTGAGAGAAGCGCCGTAATATGAGATGCCTCCGGCGATGAGGGCGAGGAAGATAGCTCCAAAAAATGCGATCTTTTTCATAGTATATTTATGGCTAACTAAGTATGATATCTGACTACCTAGTAATAACACACGTATACAAATCTAGCAAACACCTATCTCGAGCCGAGTCTTGGCGGGCGATCGAGGAATCGAACCTCGGACAGCGGTTTTGGAGACCGCAGTTATGCCACTTAACTAATCGCCCATTATTTCATTCAAAGGAACGGAAAGAAGTATAACAGGAAAAACCCGTAAAGGAACATGTTGTCGAGGAACATTCCCAGCGGGAGCGTTAGCCGAGAAAGCATAGTTCTGAACGACCTTATTTAAAGCCTCGGGTTCGATCCGAGGGACCTTTCGCGAGCGACTGGCGAAGCGAACTGAGCGATTTTCCAGCAGGAAAATCGCGTGTCCCGAGGGACGAAGCCCGAGGCTGTTATTTCTTCGCCTCCTTGAACGTGACGTGCTTGCGGAGCTTGGCCGAGTATTTCTTGAGCTCGATCTTGCGCTCGACCTTCTTGCGGTTCTTGCGGGTCCAATAGGTCTCGCCCGTCTCCTTGTGTTTGAGTTGTATCAGTTGGTCTTGCGACATAGCTGTATTTATTGAGGTTGTACTATAGCCCAATATCCGCCATAATGCAAACATGAAAGGCCTACTCCATTGGCTCTCCCGCCGTCGCTTCCCTTACGAGCCTCTGATCAGCATATCCGTGTCTCGAAGCCGCATCCTCGGCAATATCGCGGCTTTCCGGCCCTTGGCGCCCGGCGGAGCCATCGCCCCCGTCCTCAAGAGCAACGCCTACGGCCACGGGCTCCTAGAAGTCGCCGGCATCCTAGCCAAGGAGCGTGACATCCCCTTCTTCGTGGTCGACTCGTACTTCGAAGCCGTGGTTCTGCGTGCCGGCCACATCCACAAGCCGCTCCTCGTGATCGGCTATACGCGTCCCGAGACCATGCTCGTCTCGCGCATCCCGTGCGCCGCTTTCACTGTGACCAGCCTCGAAGGCCTGAAGGGTCTCTCCGGCGCATGTCGCCCCATCCACATCCACCTCAAGATCGATACCGGCATGCGGCGACATGGCATATTGCCGGAAGAGATCCCGGAAGCGATCAAGCTCATCAAAGAGCATGAGGTCATCATCCTAGAAGGCATTTGCACGCATCTCTGCGATGCCGACAACGTCGACGAATCATTCACCGAGCATCAATCCAGCGTCTGGAAACATGCGGTGCGCGAGCTCAAGTCTGCCTTCCCCGGCCTGCGATACATTCATGCCGCCGCGACCGACGGCGCACGCTATTCTGCCGATCTCGACAGCAATGTCCTGCGCCTCGGCATCGGGCTCTATGGCCTTTCCGAGAATGCCAAGCTGGCCGAACAGGTCCGCCTCCTGCCGGCGCTCGAGATGAAGACCGTCGTGACCGGCGTGAAGAAGCTCAAGGCCGGAGAGACGGCCGGCTACGGCAATTCATTCATGGCCAAGAAGGACATGGCGATCGCCACGATCCCGGTAGGCTACTATGAGGGTCTCGACCGGCGCCTATCGAATAAAGGCACAGTCCAAGTCGGATCAGGCCGCATCGCATGCCCGATCATTGGACGCGTGAGCATGAATATCGCGATCATCGATGTCACCGGGGCCGCCGGCGCCAAGATCGGCGACGAGGTCGTGGTCGTGAACCGCGAAGCAAGCGACTCGAATTCCCTGGTCTCCATGGCCCGTGCCGCCAATACGATCTCATACGACCTAGCAGTGCATATCCCTGCGCATCTCAAGCGCATCGTGGTCGAATAACACGGAGATTGGCCGAATAAAAATCGCCTGCTCTCGGAGAGAACAGGCGATGATTTTCAATCGCGCAAGATGAGCACTAGATATCGCACAGAGCGCATCTGGAGATCGGATGTCAATATCAGTTTGCCGACATAGGTATCAGTGCCGATCTGTTCTTGGGGCTTATCGAGAATGCCCGCCAACCTAGCTCTGACGCCTTTGTGGAGAGAGGCCAGAGACTTACCCAGCTGACTGAATGTGTAGCCGTGCTTGGCTCTCAGGCTCTTGAGATGTTCTTGCAAGTACCCTTGGATACGGGCCGGCTCAGGCTGGCCCAATGATGATACGGATGGATTCTTTTCGAAGCAATCCTCGATGATCACCTCGAACTCTCCGATAGATAGCCACAACGCCTTCTCTAGAGTGACTCGCTCGCTGAGGCCGCATGCTGGATAGCGATCTTTCACATATATGAGATCGAGGCCTGTCTCTATGACCACAAGATATGACTGCAATTGCGACTCGATCGCTATCATATCTTCTAACAGTGCGAACCTCAGTTGCTTCTGCTGACGTTGTTCTGCATCGGTCAGACCGATCCCATAGGGATACGCCACTGACAGCCGCTCGCTCAGATCGAACAACATAGAATGCGGTGCTTGACGGATCTCTGCCTTGACGGCCTGGATCGAGAATCTGACCAGCTTCAATACTTCGTTCTGAAATTCTAGAAAGATCTCATTGGCGAGATCCACCTGTTCTTGTGTTTCCATAGCTATGAACCTCCTTTGATATAGTTTTCAAAATCCTATTGCCTTTGGAAGAGCATAACGCAAAGCCGCCTTTATGCAAGGCGGCTTTAGCGGCTTACTTGGTGCGCAGGGAAGGATTCGAACCTTCGTAGACCATAGGTCGATGGATTTACAGTCCATTGCAATTGACCGCTCTGCCACCTGCGCGCTGTCGGAACCCGTTGATTCTAGTATTTTTCGGGCTATTAAGCAATTCTCGCCTATTTCTGGGCGACCGCAT
>JAHFMA010000075.1 GCA_023264475.1 Candidatus Parcubacteria bacterium
TTAAAGGCTTTCTTCGCACTAAGAGGTAGTCTGCTGTAGCTTTTTTCAAAGCTTTTGGGGAATATCGCGCCTATTATTTTTCTCATAGTCCCGCTAGATATTCGTCCATCTTTTCTGTGTTTGTGAAAAGTGGGGAGAGATTGCGTCCGGCCTTGATGTCCCTTTTGGCTTTAAGCAAAATCCTCTCTAGGTATTTGGATGGCTTCAGGGGAGCTGTGAATGTAATGCTCTTATCAGAAATGAATTTCTTCAGGAATGAGTTGACGACTATGCTCAAAGGCAAGCCCATGCCTGCAGCTGTAGCGACCGCCTTATCTTTGAGGTCCTTATCAGTTTTTATATTGATAACAGTTTTCATATCCAAAGTATATACAACAGTTATGGGTGGGTCAAGTTGGGTCCTGCGATAATAAAAGCGCCGCCACTGGAAGTGGGGGCGCTGAAGGCTGGCAGTCAAGCCATTTGCAGTATAGATCCAAGGAATGTGAAGGTGTGGCTGTTTTGGCTTCTAGCAACACATCTTTCTTTTGACGGGCCGAGAAATACCACTTTCCAGCCCCCGTGCTCCAAGAAGTAGACGAACTCCGTCTCGGCAAGGCTTTTGTCAGACCGGAATCTTATGACTGTACGGTCTCGTCCCCAACAAATCACCTGTTCGGACGAGATGACTGTTCCGGTATCGACGATGAGGCCGTGCTCGAATAATTCGAGATTCAGGCCTTTTCTCATGTTTTGGGCTTCGATACTGCGCGGATGTTTTTGTATGGTGCTCATTTTGATTTGTTTCTGCTCTTACTTAATCAATCATGTGTTGTGTTGTCAAGTTGTCCCTGCGCCGCTTTGGCCTATAATGCGACTACTGTAAAAGCCCTTACCAAACCTAATCGAATCTCAAAATCATGGCCAAGAAACAAGCCGCAAAGAAAACAGCGAAAGTAATCCCGACCGGCCTGACTGCGCAGGCAGGCCTAGCCTCGAAGATCAAGCCGCTCGCTGATCGTATCGTGATCAAGGAAGACTCGGCTTCCGCCGAGAAACAGACTCTGAGCGGCATCATCATCCCGGCCGGCGCCGATTCCGATAAGGGCGGCAAGCGCGGCGAGGTCGTCGCTATCGGCCCCGGCCGCACCGAGGATGGCAAGCTCATCGCGCCGGCGGTCAAAGCCGGCGACACGGTCATATTCCAGTGGGGCGACAAGGTCCGCATCGGCGAGGATGACTACTATATAGTGCGCGAGTCCGAGATCCTGGCAATCGTTAAATAATTATCAGATAATCCAGCAAATCATTCATGGCAAAAAAGATCATCTATAACGAAGAAGCCCGCAA
Organism: Candidatus Parcubacteria bacterium; assembly: GCA_023264475.1. GTDB lineage: Bacteria > Patescibacteriota > Minisyncoccia > Phycocordibacterales > PALSA-1337 > C7867-002. Next base: position 1,330 of record JAHFMA010000075.1, read on the forward strand.
AGCCCTCAAGCGCGGCATCGACGCGGTCGCGGACACGGTCAAGATCACTATCGGCCCGCGCGGCAGGAATGTCGTTTTGGACCGCGGCTACGGCTCTCCGACTATCACCAACGACGGCGTCTCCATCGCTCGCGAGATTACGCTCAAAGACAAGTTCGAGAATATGGGCGCCGAGATCATCAAGGATGTCGCTTCCAAGACCAATGACAAGGCCGGCGACGGCACCACTACTGCCACCATCCTCACCCAAGCCATCGTGAGCGAGGGCCTCAAGCAGACCACTATGGGCATGAATGCCATGGGCATCCGTCACGGCATCGAAGCCGCCTCCCGCGATGTGGTCGCAGCTCTCAAAAAGATCGCGGCCCCTGTGAAGAGCGACGAAGAGGTCAAACAGATCGCCACCATCTCCGCCGAATCAGCCGAGCTCGGCACTATCATCGCTGACACCATACGCAAGGTCGGCAAGGACGGCGTCGTGACCGTCGAGGAGTCCCAGTCCACCGAGCTCGAGTCCGAGATCGTCGAAGGGATCCAGTTCGACAAGGGCTATGTCTCCGCCTATATGATCACCAACGCCGAGCGCATGGAAGCCGAGATGCGCGACCCCGCCATCCTCGTCACCGACCGTTCTATCTCCAACATCAAGGAGATCCTCCCGCTCTTGGAACAGCTCGCCCAGACCGGCAAGAAGGACCTCGTGATCGTCGCCGAAGATGTGTCCGGCGAAGCTCTCTCCACCTTCATCCTCAATAAGCTCCGTGGCACCTTCAATGTCCTCGCCGTCAAAGCCCCAGGCTACGGCGACCGCAAGAAGGACATGCTCCAGGACATCGCCGTGACCATCGGCGCTACCGTCGTGACCGAGGATGTCGGCATCAAGTTCGAAAAAGCCACCCTCGACATGCTCGGCAAGGCCAGGAAGGTCATCGCCACCAAGGACAGCACCATCGTGGTTGGCGGCAAAGGCAAGAAGTCCGAAGTCGACGCTCGCGTCTCCCAGCTCAAGGCTCAGCGAGAGTCTCTGACCTCCAAATATGACAAGGAGAATCTCGATAGTCGCATTGCCAAGCTTTCCGGCGGCGTGGCGGTCATCCGCGTTGGCGCGGCCACCGAGACTGAGATGAAGTATCTCAAGCTCAAGATCGAGGACGCAGTGAATGCCACCAAGGCCGCGATCGAAGAGGGTCTTGTCGCGGGCGGGGGAGTCGCGCTCGTTCGCGCCGCCTTCGAAGTCGAG
>JAHFMA010000027.1 GCA_023264475.1 Candidatus Parcubacteria bacterium
ACGCCTGATAATAAACGGCGCCTTATAGGGATAATCGCCGGTGCAGAGGCAGCTCTAACATAAGCATCATCGGCAGACATGCCCGACTCCATCAGCATGCCGAAGGAGCGGAAAAATGCCGTGAGTGCATAACGCTCAGCCAGCGATCCAATGATGGGGGTGCACAACAAGCATCGATGGGCCGTTACCTTCACAGCTTCATACCGCCGATATGTCCATATCATCAGAGCAGCCACAAGGATAGACCCTATTCCAAAGATCATTCCCCAATCCATGGTCCAAGCCGACACATTCATGACTATCCTGGTCAATAGCGGCAGATCGGCATGCAAACCGGCGAGCATAGGCAATATTTGCGGCATAACACCACGGACTAATCCGACAGCAAGCGCTAGAGCGGCACATCCTATGACGCACGGGTATGCCATGGCGGACAGGCACTTCCTCGCGATATCCGCCTCTCTTTCCATGAGCTCCAAGGAAGCACGCAAAGCGTTAGCCAAGTCACCTGAAGATTCACCGCACTCGATCAGTCCGAGCACTGCTCTGGGCAGACTACAAAAAGTCGCCACGGTGTCCGACAGCGTCCGTCCTGATTCGATCATATCCACTGACCGGCTAATCAAACGCCTTGATCTCTCAGACAAGCCTTCGGCCGCCAGTCCCATAGCTTGGCCTAGAGGCATGCCCGCAGATAGGAACATCTCTAGGCGCTCTATAGTCATGAGCGATTCCTTGCGATCGAGATGCTTGCGGAAGAGAGAGATATCTGACTTCATGAGTATAAAGCCGCTCTTATCTCCTCATTGGTCGTGACGCCCCAATCGACTTTCTCTTCAGCGTCCTCCTTCATAGGCCTGAATCCATCAGCCTTGGCCGCCGCCTCGATGACGACTGGTGATGCGCCAGCGCCTATGAGCTCACGCAATCCCGGACCGACCACTAGAATCTCGGAAATCACTGACCGACCACGGAAGCCGACACCCCTGCATATACGGCATGTATCAGGCGCGAGATTCCTGTCTGACTTTCCTCCTCCGCATTCACCGCAGATCTTACGTACGAGCCGTTGGCTCACGACAAGCCGCAGCGTCGAAGCCAGAAGGTATCTTTCTAGCCCCATATCTGACAAACGCACTATCGCCTCTATGGCAGAAGTGGTGTGGAGAGTGGACATGACCAAGTGGCCGGTAAGGGCTGTGTGCGCGACGACTTTGGCAGTTTCGTTGTCTCGGATCTCGCCGATCATGATCACATCAGGATCTTGCCTCAAGGCCGATCGTAGGCCGGAAGCGAATGTCACTCCATGCGCATGACGGATATGAACATGTCTGACTCCGGGGACTTCATATTCGACAGGGTCCTCGAGCGTCATGATCGCCAACGGCTCTCGGGCCTTGAGTCCCAAGCAGACGCGCAGAGTCGTCGTCTTGCCGGAGCCTGTCGGACCAGTGACCAGGATCAATCCATTTGGCGCGGACAACGCCGCATCCAGGATGCTGACCTGATCCGGCGTGAATCCCAGTGAAGCAAAGGAATCTTGCGCCTTGGCTCGTGCTGGCAACAGTCTGACCACAGCGTTCTCGCCGCGATATGTCGGCATGAATGAGACACGGATGTTATACGGCTCTCCCGAGAGCTCGACAGCAAACCTGCCGTCTTGCGGGATCGCGTGTATATCTGTACGGGCTCCGGACAAGATCTTGAGCCGAGCGATCGCTTCTTCATGCAAGCGCCGCGGCATGATCCCTGCGAGTTCGAGCTCTCCATCTATACGATACCTGATGGCCACGCCGTCTCCGCGCGGGTCGATATGCGCATCCGAAGCTCCTAGGCCTGCCGCCATGCGGAGCACAACATCCACAGCCTCGGCAGCTGAAGCCGTGTCGAATGCCGCTTGAGCGTTCTCCATAATCTCATTCATGCGCTTACGATACGCCATGGCGATAAAATCGGTCTCAAAAATAGATAAAATCCTTATGAATTCCGCCTCAAAACGGTATGAATTTTTATTACCTTGCCCCATTCATATTTGTGTGTTAATATAGCAATCAGCCGCTCTTTCCAACCCTTGGAATAGACGCAAAAACTGCAGAAATCCAATAATAGATGAATCAAGAAGACATCCTTCAACGTATGCTCGTCGTGGTCGTGCTCGGTCACAATCACCTCGCGGAATCGATCACTCGAGACTTCGCCGGAGATGAACGGACCCAGCTCATACGCATGAGCACGATGGTCGAGCCAGATCATGAAGCTCGCCGCGATGAAAAGGCTCCGGATACGGTCGCCATGTTCCTGGAACAGGCGGCTGCAGCATTCAGCAAAGGCAAGCGTTTGCTCATCGTGACCGGTTTCCCCAAGAACGTCACGGATGCCCACTATCTCGGCACCAGGTGTCCGAGCATCCTTGTCCTCTCTCTCGAACTGCCGGCCGACAGCATCGTCTACAAGTCGATCGGGCATGCCCACGCCGGGGTGCCTCACAGCCAGCTCAAACAGCAGATCGTCCGCGAAGAGCTCGAAACAGCGCATATCAAGAAGGTCATGAAAGTCGGCTCTGATCACGTCATCTACGGCATCAGATGCGTTTCGAAGCAGCGCCGGTTCCTAAGGAACCAGATCGACAAATTCTTGAAGAGCACGATGATCCGTCTCGAACTGCCAGTCGTCCACAAGATCGCAAGCACCCGCCATCACGCCCTATTAACGGCTTGATACGGGCCCGTAACCCCAACCCCTGACCTGAGTCAGGGGTTTTTTATCGCAAGAATAGACTATATGCTGAGGCCCTTACGACATTCTTGACTTTATAGGCTTTTTTATGCTTTACTATTCCTTATCGAGCCGTCGGCGCTCACGCCAGACGGCCTTTTATTTCCACTATTATGCAGATCCGCAACATCGCCATCATCGCGCACGTCGACCACGGCAAGACCACCCTGACCGACGCTATCATGACCCAGTGCGGCCACGCCGACGAGGGCTCCATGGACTCCAACGCTCTCGAACAGGAGCGCGGCATCACCATATACGCCAAGAATACGTCCATCAACTACAAGGGCACCAAGATCAATATCGTGGACACCCCGGGCCACTCTGACTTCGGTTCCGAGGTCGAACGCGTCCTCCGTGCCATCGACACCGTCCTCCTGGTCGTCGACGCCCAAGAAGGCCCGATGCCTCAGACCCGCTTCGTGCTCAAGAAGTCCCTCGAGCTAGGCCTCAAGCCTATCGTCATCTTGAACAAGATCGACAAGCCGGCCGCCAACCCGGCTCGCGCCCATGACGAGGTCCTCGAACTCTTCATGGAGCTCGGCGCCAGCGACGAACAGCTCGACTTCCCCACGATATACGCTATCGGACGCCAGGGTGTGGCCATGAAGAACCTCGCCGACGAGCGCAAGGACCTCACGCCCCTTCTCGATATGGTCCTCGAGCATGTTCCTCCTGCCAACAAGGACGCCGCCGCTCCCCTCACCGCTCAGGTCTTCAACCTCGGCTATGACAACTTCCTTGGCCGTCTCGCGATCTGCCGCATCTATGACGGCACGATCAAGGATGGCCAGAATGTCTTCGTCAAGGATATCAACGGCAAGTCGTTCACCGGCAAGATCACCAAGCTCTTCTCCTTCGAGGGCAAGAAGCGCGTCGAGATCCCCCAGGCCGAGTCCGGCGACATCGTCACCGTGGCCGGCATGCCTGATATCTACATCGGCGAGACCATCGCCGACTCCGAGGCCACCGTCGCCCTTCCTGCCATCAAGGTGGATGAGCCGACCATCAGCCTGCAGTTCCTCGTGAACAACTCCCCGTTCGCCGGCCGCGAAGGCACCTTCGTCACCGGACGCCAGATCCGCGAGCGCCTCGAGAAAGAGCTCGAGACCAATGTTGGCCTGCGCGTAGACTTTTCGTCCAATGAATCCATGACCGTCTTCGGCCGTGGTGAGCTCCACATCGGCATCCTCCTCGAGAATATGCGCCGCGAAGGCTATGAGGTGCAGGTCTCCCAGCCCAAGGTCATCATCAAAGAAGAGACCGACGCGGCCGGCCATGTCGAGAAGCTCGAACCGTTCGAGGAAGCCATCGTCGATTGCCCGAATGAATATTCCGGCGCCATCATCGAGAAGCTCGGCAAAAGGAAGGGCATCATGATCAACATGACCACCCATGAGAATCAGGTCCGTATGACCTTCGAGATCCCGACCCGCGGTCTCCTCGGCTACAAGAACGTCTTCACCATCGATACCAAGGGCGAAGGCATCATGTCTTCGCGCGTCCTCGAGTTCCGCCCGTACGCCGGCGAGATCGAGAAGCGCGAGACCGGCTCTATGACCTCTATGGCGAGCGGCCGCACCTTCGGATTCTCGCTCTGGAACCTCCAAGATCGCGGTCGCCTCTTCATCGGCGCCGCAGTTGAGGTCTACGAGGGCATGGTCATCGGCGACACCGCCAAGGGCGACGACCTCGATGTGAACCCGTGCAAGGCCAAGGCCATGAGCAACATGCGCTCTTCCGGCAAGGACGAGGCTCTCACGCTCGTGCCCCACTTCGAGCTCTCGATCGAGCGCGGCTTGGAGCTCATGCGCGAAGATGAATACCTCGAGATCACCCCGAAGAACATCCGCCTGCGCAAGAAGTTCCTCACGGAATTGGATCGCGCGAAGTCCAAGAGGAAGGATCTGCAATAATTCAGATATAAGAAAAACCCCGGCAGAAGTCGGGGTTTTTATTTCAATAATATCTTCACCCTTTTGATCGCCAACGCGAACGCCCCAGCCCCCGCATCCTTCCCCATTTGATCCGCCAGCGAACGCATATAGGTGCCGCTGGAGCATTTGACCTTGAATTTGATCGCATTGAAACCTGTGCCCGGCTGGTCCAGCAGATCATTCCATCTAGCCCTGATCTCTTCTTGTCTGAAGTCGCCACGGACCATGGATATCTTGGCGAGGATCTCCTTCTTGAGAAGCTCGGCGCTCACATGGCGTTCACCGATCTGCGACATGCTATAGATCTCGACGTCTTTGGTGGGCATCTCGTCAGGAAGGTCGCCGGCGCGCGCTAATTCATGCAAAGGTGCGCCGGCGACGGTCTTGGATGAATACGGCGGATATTCTTGGGTGAATTTGTCGATATATTTGGCAAGGTCGATCTTGGGCGGCAGGACTTCTTCGAGGGCGCTACGAGCTGGGCCTAGCGTCGCCAGACCCAGAGCATCATAAGTATCAGTCGCAATGCCAAAAACGACCTCGACCTCATATTCCTTGTCTAGTCCGAGATATTTATCCTTGTTCTTGCATTCATCGCCAAACAAGACCAAGAGAGTGCCCTCAGCCATCGGATCGAGGCGACCGGCATAAGTCATCGGCGCTCCCTTGAGCTCAGTACGCGTAGCACGATAGCGCTCCAGCGCCTCGAGCGGCGTCTCACCGGGCTGTTTGTTCACGAATACGTATTTCTCCTGTTTTCGGGCCATAGTCTAGAGAGACTAGCACATCCAGCCTAGATAAGCGCCAAGATCACGAAGAGGACGATAAAGGCGACTGCAGACGCGACCTTGAATCCGGTACCAGCCAACCAGCCGAGGAAGCTGCCTGCGGCGGCCTTGTGCGCCTGACGAACGTCTCGTGTCCGGAACCACTCTGAGGCGAGCACGCCGATGAACATCCCTGCCAGACTGCCGAATATCGGGATCGGGATGATCGCCGAGCCTACGATGAAGCCAAAGAATCCCCACACAATAGACATCCATGCGGCACCTCCCCATTTGGCGCCGATCATTCCTGCGAAGAAATCCACTAACATGGTCAGGAAGGTCAGGGCAGCCAGTATCGAGATGTCCGTAGCGCTCAAGTGCATGAAGCCGTCTATATAGGCGAAAACCAGTGCCACGATGAACATATATAGAGCGCCTGGGACAGGCAAGACGGCCATAGCGATGCCAGGAATGAGGAGCAAGGCGGCGATGATGAGAGATAGAATGTATGGCATCGATACATCATAGCAAAGAAGACCCTAGGCTGTTACAATACTGCCCATGAGCGATGCCAAACTAAAGAAACTGTCCACAGAGGCCTACAAGGGCGTCAGGGACTTCTTCCCTGCCGATATGGCCATAGAGAAGCATATCTTCTCGATCTGGCGCGATATCGCCGAGAAATATGGCTATGAAGAATACGCGGCTTCTGTTTTGGAGCCAGCCGACCTCTACCGCGCCAAATCCGGCGAAGAGATCGTGAACGAGCAGACATATACCTTCACCGACCGTGGCGATCGCGAAGTGACCTTGCGCCCCGAGATGACCCCCACCGTGGCCCGTATGGTGGCCGCCAAGCGCCGTGAACTGACATTTCCTCTCCGCTGGTACTCCATCCCCAACCTCTTCCGCTACGAACAGCCCCAGCGCGGCCGCGTCCGCGAGCATTGGCAGCTCAATGTGGACCTATTCGGCGCTGAATCTATCCGTGCTGAGATCGAGGTCATCGCCATGGCTTCGGACATCACCCGCGCCTATGGCCTCAAAGACAGCCAATTCGAGATCCGCGTCAACAATCGCAAGGTCGTCAATTACATCCTTCATGACATCTTCAGCTTGAGCGAAGCCGCCGGGCATGCCCTAGCCAAGCTCATAGACAAGAAGGACAAGATGAAGGCAGACGCTTTTGAGCTCGGCGTGCGCGAAGCTTTCGGGATGAGCGATGCCGCCGACACCTTCCTGACTCTCCTCAATTCCAAGAATTTCGAGGAATTCTGCTCTCGCCTCCCCCAGTCCAAAGAAGAGCACGCCGGCTTGCGCGAGATCCGCGACACCCTAGCGGGCCTAGAGAAGCTGGGCGTGACCAATGCGCG
>JAHFMA010000028.1 GCA_023264475.1 Candidatus Parcubacteria bacterium
GGCAAGCGCATCGCTGTCAACAAAGAAGTCCTCAATGATGAGGTTTTGGCGAATCTTGGTGTGAAGAGGGAAGATCTGGTGGAGAAGAAGGCCGTCGAGGTCGGTAATATCTTCACGCTCGGCACGCGCTTCTCGGAGCCGCTCGGACTCACTTTCAAGGACGCAGAAGGCAAATTGCACCCGGTCTTCATGGGCTCATACGGCATCGGTCCCGGGCGCGTCATGGGTACGATCGTCGAGACCCACTCCGATGACAAAGGCATCATTTGGCCCGAGGCGGTGGCGCCCTTCCATGTGCATTTGGTAGCTATATTCGATGCGGCCGGGACGGTCAAGAAGGCGGCCGATGAGCTCTATGAGAGCTTGATCAGGAAAGGTGTAGAAGTCCTCTACGACAATCGTGAGGCCGGCGCCGGCGAGAAATTTGGCGATTCCGATCTGATCGGCATCCCACGTCGCTATGTTATATCCGAGAAGACCCTCAAGAATGGGGAAGTGGAGGTCAAGGATCGCGCGACGGGGAAGGTGGAGATGAAAAAGGTCTCGACGCTCTAAAATAAAAAAGCCGCACCGATTTTGAGTTGGTGCGGCTGGCCGCTGGAATCTTTGGAAAAGAGGAGAGGTTCTTGTTCTGCCCTTGCCGCCGTGGCGGGAGGTGCAATTACCCTTTTATGAGCTTTGGCTCACCTTGTCTTCCTTGGATCTTTAGCGATTACCTTGAGTTTGTGCTGCGGCAGCTTTCCTTTGGGCCCGCTTTTCTTCCTGCTCTTTTTCGTATTGAGCTACATCTTCACTGGTTATCGGTTTGAAGACGGCTTCGCGAAGCGGATCATAGATCGACTTCATGAAGGAAAGCAGCTTGTTTGGATCAATGCCGGCTTGCTTCGCGAGGCTAGCGATTTCTCGTCGAGAATCATTCGGCTTCTTTACAAAATAAAGCCCATGGTCCTTGATGTTGACAGTGAGAAGCTTGAGCGCGATTTGGCCCATTTCGGCTTCGTTTAATTCTGGCAGTTGACTGCTCATGACTTGGTCCTTTCAATGTACTGACACACACGATGACCTTCGTGTAAGGGCAAACAAAAACGCTTGCTTACTTTGGTATCATATCACTTTTTGGACACAATGTCAATTACTTGCATTTGCGCCTTTGTGGTAATGTTCCTCCATGCTAAAAGAGTGGAAGAATAAGCTTTTTTCTCGCTTCTCGAACGATATCGGCATCGATCTCGGCACCGCCAATACCCTCGTCTATGTCCGCGGCAAGGGCATCGTGGTCAACGAGCCCTCGGTCGTCGCTGTGAACCAGAAGACCGGCCAGATCGTCGCCGTCGGCCAAGCCGCCAAAGAGATGCTCGGCCGCACTCCGGCCCACATCACCGCTGTCCGCCCGCTCGTCGACGGAGTGATCTCTGACTTCGAGGTGACCGAAGAGATGCTCTCATACCTCATGAAGCGCGCCTCCGCTTATATGCCCAAGAAGCTCCTCGGCCCGCGCGTAGTGGTCGGCGTGCCTTCGGGCGTGACCAACGTCGAAGTCCGCGCGGTGCGCGACGCGACAAAGAATGCCGGCGCCCGCGAAGTCTACGTCATCGAACAGCCCATGGCTGGCGCCATCGGCATCCGCCTGCCCATCCATGACCCGGTCGGCTCGATGGTCATCGACATCGGAGGCGGCACTACGGACATCGCTATCATCTCGCTCGGCGGCGTGGTCCGTTCCAAGAACCTCAAGATCGCCGGCGATAGGCTCAATGCCGACATCGTCTCCTACATCCGCAACGAGTTCAAGATCCTGATCGGCGAGACCACGGCCGAGCAGGTCAAGATCGCCGTTGGTGCCGTGGTGCCGGACGAGCCTCTGGAGACCACCATCCGCGGCCGCGACCTCATCGCCGGCCTGCCGCGCGAAGTGGTCATCACGGATTCCGACATCCGCGAGGCCATGAGCCAGTCTATCGAGACCCTAGTCGAAGCCGCCAAGGAGATCCTGGAGACCACGCCGCCGGAGATCGTCTCCGACGTCATGCGCCGCGGCCTGCATCTGGTCGGCGGCGGCGCCCTCATCAAGGGCCTAGACGGCCTCTTGTCCGAAACCCTCAAATTGCCGGTCACGATCGCCGACGACCCGCTCACGGCCATCGCGCGCGGCGCTGGCATCGTCCTCGAAGACCTCGAACGCTACCGTTCGGTCCTCCTAGAAAGCGAAGATGATATATCTGCGTCCTCATAAAGGCGCCTCGCGCGTCATCAGGCTCTCGGCGACGGCAATCGTCGCGGTTCTCTTGCTCGTCGGTCTTATCCAGTGGACGGCGCCACATTTCTTCCCAGGAATGTTCACGAGCATCGCGGCGCCATTCTGGCGCGCCCGCTTCTCGATCGAGAGCGGCTCACTGCGCTCGCCGTCCCAGCTCCTTTCCGAGAACGAGTCTCTGAAACGCGACCTCGCTGATCTGCGTGCTGTTTTCGCTAGCTCATCCGTTTCCGCGGTCTTGCAAGAGAACGCTGAGCTCAAGGCACAAGCCGGCCGCGCCAGCACGACTCCTCGTCTGCTGGCGGCCGTGCTGGCGCGACCCCCATTCGTGCCTTATGACGAATTGCTGATCGATGTCGGGACCGATGACGGTGTGAGCACGACCTCGCTCGTCTACGCCGCCGGTACTCTCATCGGCCGAGTCAGGGAAGCGCTTTCTGGAACTGCCAAAGTGGAGCTCTTCTCTTCTCCAGGGAATAGCTATCAAGTCCTGATCGGCCCGTCGCATGTTCCGGCCACGGCTATCGGTATGGGCGGCGGACAATTCCGCGCCGATGTGCCGCACGGCTCGACGGTGACTGCTGGCGACGTCGTACGCGATTCGGCCATAGGCAATGGGATCTTCGGCATGGTAGTCTCCGTCGCGACAGATCCGGCCAATCCCTTCGACCGCGTGCTCTTCGCCCAGCCGGTCAACATATATGAGCTCCGTTGGGTCACCTTGGACAAACCGGTAGTGAAGACTGAAAACAAACGCCGATGAACCGCTCCATCGCATTCAGGATCTCTGCCGATATCCTTTTGGCTATATTCACGATCTTTGGGCTATGGTACTTCGCTTTGCCTATCGGCATCGCTTGTCTCTGGATATTCCCGCGCTATGCGGAGCTCATGATTGCTGGGTTCGCCTATGACGCGCTCTTCGGTATGGGTTCTGGACTCGGCATCTTTTCAGCTTATGCATGTACTGCGATATCGCTCGCCCTTACGGCATTGATCATCTCTGCCAAGGCGATGATGAGGTAATGATGCATTTTCCGTCATTTCGAAACTGTTAGTAAGTAGTCTGATATCCTGTGGATATCGGTGCTTTGACGCTCATATATGGCCGTGCAATCATTCGGGCATGAAAAACATCTTCATCAAGGTCGCCACATTATCCGCCGTCGCTGTTGCCGTTTGCTTCGCTGTTACGAACGCAGAGATCAATACTAATGTCGTCCTTATAAATACGCCTGAGTCGGTCGCCACAGCAGTCGCTTCCTCCACGCCCGCCCAAGCCGCTCTCCTGGTTCCCGTCGTGGCGAGCACCTGTCCGGCAGTCGTCGGCTTCATGAAGCTCGGCGCCGCGAACAAGCCGACCGAAGTCGCCAAGATGCAGTCTTTCCTCAAAGGCCAGGGATTAGAGGCGGCTGTCACAGGCATCTTCGATCAACAGACAGAGGACGCTGTGCGCGCTTTCCAGCGCGCCCATATGAATGAAGTGATGGCTCCTTGGGGCGCCACGCGTCCTTCCGGCATCGTCTACATCACCACAGCCAAGATAGCCAACCGGATCGCTTGTGGTGCGCCGCTTACGCTCGATCCGACAGAGGTCTCGGTGATCGCCAGCTATCGTCAGGCTGCAGCCGCTGCAGAGAGCCAGCAAGCCGCTGTCGAAGCGACCGGCTCCGATGTGACGCAAAACAGCGCTTTCATGGACCAAGCCGCCGCGGCTGCGGACGCAGCCAACCCTTCGATTTTCGGCCGCTTCATGCGCTTCCTGCGCAACGCCTTCTAGCTAGGACTGGCCCAATCTCTTGGTGCCTTGCGCCCGGATCTCGCCGGGCGCTTTTGTCGCATGAGCAGCGGTGCCGAAGGCTGCGGCCATGGCGATCATGAGGGCATTATCGCCGGAGATATGTCGTGAGGGCATGAAGATCGGGACAGCATGTCCGCGAGCGAGCTCTTCTAGCTCATGACGTAGAGCGGAATTGGCTGATACGCCGCCGCCGAGGATGATCGAGCGTGCGCCAGTCTCCTCTATGGCATCGCGGAGCTTGGAGAGCAAGGTCTCGATCACGGCAGATTGGAATTCTCTGGCGAGGCCTTTGGCCCAAGAAGGGTCGAGCCGGCCATCCGCATCCTTGGGAGCGCCACGCACGGCGTAGAGCACGGCGGTCTTGAGGCCGGAGAAGGAAAAATCTAGATCCTTGCTGGCGATCATCGGGCGGGGAAGTTTGAGGGGCGGCTCGATGCCCTCGGCGATGGCCTGGGCGGCGAGCTCGGCGATATGAGGGCCGCCGGGATAGGGAAGTCCGAGGAGGCGCGCGGTCTTGTCATAGGCTTCGCCTACGGCGTCGTCCTTGGTGGAACCGATGACCTCATACTTGCCGAGCGCGTCTACGCGCACGAGCTCCGTATGCCCGCCGCTCACGAGCAAAGCGATGGCCGGCAGAGGCGCATCATGGAACTCCTGCCAAGCGCCTCGGGCTACGTCCGAAGGGAGCAATGAGCCGATGATGTGGCCTTCCATATGATCGATGGGGATGATCGGGATCTGCCAGAGCGCGCCGAGCATCCGGGCGCATTCGATGCCGACCCAGAGCGCCGGTTCGAGGCCCGGGCCTTCGGTGACCGCTATCGCGTCGATCTTGGGTTTGTGGCGCAAGAAGTCCGCATGAGTGATCGCTTGCCACAGCTCGGGATTCTGACCTGATACTTCGGTACGGAATTGTTCTAGGGCCGGAATGGACAAGTCGCCTTCGCGAGCACCATCATTGAGATGTCCTTCTGATTCCGCGGTACCTGCCTCCGGCAATGCTCGCTCCGGCGACTTGTCCATTCCGGCCCCTTCAAGCAACTTGTGCAATAACGGGATGATATTCTTGCCGTGCTCTCTCTTCGCCAAGTTCGGATAGACGCCGCCATAAGCGCTATGGAGCTCCGCTTGAGAGTGGACCAACGAGTCGATGACACGGCATTCAAGCTTGCCATTATCGCTCGAGCGCGTCTCGATCAGCGCGAGCGCCGTCTCGTCGCAAGAGGTCTCGATCCCTAGGATTGTCGTCATGTTAGATATATTGAGGTGGCTTGACTTTTCTTGCAATTGGTATTACTGTGCCAAGGTCAGTATATTAAAGGATAACTCATTAAAGGGCTTATTAAAAGGCTTTTTAGCATATTATGAAAAACAAACTTATCAGTCTCGTACGTATTGGATCCACAGCCTTGGTCATAGTGGCGGCTATCTTCGCTGTCACATCTAGCCACGCCGAGGCTTATTACAACGGTTACTACGGCGGCGGACAGAGCTACTCCTATGGAGGAGGTTACGGAGGTGGCTATGGCTACAACGGTTATCACAACTACAATGGCAACGCCTACAACGGAGGTTACGCTTATGTCCCTCCGACCTATCAGATCCCGACTCGCAACATCCCGGCGGTGCAGGTCATCTATTCTAACGGATACTACCAGAATTATTTCGTGCCGACCGTCCGTTACTTCCCTCCGACCTATCAGAGCACGTATCATTACTAGTCTGGTATGATGCAGGCCCTCACGGACCTAATATGAATTGGTAATGACTTCAGCGCCCGCAAGGGCGCTGAATGCTAAATAGGCGTTTTTCTGCTAGTATTTTGCGCATGAATGAGAAATTCCTGAAGCCATACAATCCCGCTGCCACCGAGGGCCGCGTTTATGCTTCATGGGAAAAATCCGGATATTTCAAGCCGGAAGGATTGCCGGAGCGCAATCAGCAGGGCGAGCCATTCTCCATGGTCTTGCCGCCGCCCAATGTGACCGGCCAGCTCCACATGGGCTCGGCGCTCATGCTCGCCGTCGAGGACATCATGGTCCGTTATGCCCGCATGCAAGGCAAGAAGGCCATCTGGATCCCCGGCACTGATCATGCCGCTATCGCCACGCAGTCTGTGGTCGAGAAGCAGATTCAGAAGGAAGAAGGGAAGTCCCGCCACGATCTGGGCCGCGAAGAATTACTCCGCCGCATCGGCGAGCATGTCTCGACTACGCACGACACCATCGTCCGCCAGATGCGCTCCATGGGCGCCTCGATCGATTGGTCGCGCGAAGCCTTCACGTTGGATGACAAGCGCAATCTCGCGGTGCGCACGGCTTTCAAGAAGATGTACGACGATGGCCTCATATATCGCGGCTATCGCGTGGTCAATTGGGATCCCAAAGGGCAGACGACCATATCTGACGACGAGATCGAATACGAGGAACGCCCAGCCAAGCTCTACACCTTCAAATACGCCAAGGATATCCCGATATCCATTTCCACGACTCGCCCCGAGACCAAGCTCGGCGATACCGCTATCGCTGTGCATCCTGACGATCCTCGCTACAAGCAATTTGTCGGCAAGGAATTCAAGGCTGTCTTTGCCGGGGAGCCCATCACCCTCCGAGTGATCGCCGATCAGGCGGTCGAGAAGGACTTCGGCACCGGCGCCTTGGGCGTGACCCCGGCTCATAGCACTATCGACTGGGAGATGGCTCAGAGGCACGATCTGCCGCTCCAACCTGTCATCAACGAATCCGCCAACATGATC
>JAHFMA010000002.1 GCA_023264475.1 Candidatus Parcubacteria bacterium
GGTATGAGAAGCCGCGATTCCAAGCCGAGAAGATGGCCTGGAAGACATGATCCGTGCCAGCGCCGATGCGTGAGATGAGATTTGGCTTGCCAGTCTTGGCTTCACGGCTTTTGAGTACGATCATGAGCCCCATCCCGAGGAGCGAAGCGTAGAAGATTGTTATGAGGGTATACATAGGTGCGCCAGCGATGGCGCGGGGAGCCTATCTCTCGAGGATCTTGTAGCGGATGAAGCGGCCGACGGCTGTCTTCTCGCCGAACTTCTGCATAGCGGCATCAACCAAGCCCTGAATGGTCACAGACGGGTCTTTGATGAAAGGCTGGTCTAATAGTACCATTTCGGCGAAATAGGTGGCGAGCTTGCCTTCGAGGATCTTGGCCTGCATGGCGGCCGGCTTGCCCTTGACCTCCTCGGCAAAGACTTCCTTGGCGGCTTTCTGGTCGGCTTCGGTGATATCGTCCTTCTTGAGGAACTTCGGGTTGGTGGCGGTCACATGCATAGCGATGTCGCGAGCCAGAGCCTTGAACTCTTCGTTATTGGCCACGAAGTCGGTCTCGCAGTTGAGCTCGACCATAGCGGCGACAGTGCCATTGGCGTGGATGTAGGCCTGGATAGCGCCGGCACCAAAAGTGCGGTCGGCCTTCTTGGCACCCATGCTGCCGGAGATCTTGCGGAGGATGACGAGGGCCTTGTCGCGATCGCCACCGGCCTCTTCGAGGGCCTTCTTGCACTGCATGATCGAAACGCCCGTAGCGTCGCGGAGTTCTTTGATCTGTTCGGTTGTGATAGCTGATGCTTTTGTCATGGAAATGTTTTTTGTCGAACCAGGCTCCTTCTTGGCCGCCCAGAGCATGAACGGGCTCAACATGGCATTAGACGACAGCCTGTTTCTTGCCGTCCTGATACGCTTTGACGATCTCGGACACAAAGAACTGGATGCTGGCCTTGGAGCCGTCGTTACCGACGATCGGATGAGCAACAGTGCGGATATCGCAGTCTGATCCAGAGAGAGCGATGACCGGGATCTTGCCATGGTCAGCCTCTGCGATCGCGTTCTTCTCGCGGCGCGGGTCGATGACGAACATGGCGTCCGGGAGCTTCTTCATGGAGACGATGCCCAAGAAGGTCTTCTCGAGGGAAGCGATGTCCTTGTCGATGAGCATGCGCTCGCGCTTTGTATACTTGGCCAATTCGCCCTTCTCGCGATCGGAGATGAGCTTCTCGTATAGGTCGATGCGGCGACGGACCTGCGGGAAGTTGGTGACTGTGCCGCCGATCCAGCGTCCTTCGACGAACGGCATATTGATGGACTGAGCACCGTCTTTGATAGCGGCAGAGGCCTCCTTCTTGCCTCCAACGAAGAGGATAGTCTTGCCCTCCTTGGCGAGAGCAGATACGAAAGCCTTGGCGGACTCTAGGAGAGCGCCGGTCTTCTCGAGATCGAGGATATCAGTGCGGTTCTTGGTAGCGAAAACGTAAGGGGTGACGGACGGATGGCGGCGAGAACGGCCCAGGCCGAAGTGCGCTCCGGCGGAAAACATCGTCTCGATGGTCTTGGTGGTGGTTGGCATATGAGGCTCAAAGATATCAAAAAGCCTTGGGAATTGCAAGGTTCCTCATGATTTTGAGGGCTTTGCCGAGCTCCCGCTGGGTAGTTCCTCGCCCGAACGAGAATCTGACGGATATCTTGCTATCGGCTCCGATAGCCTGGAGGACATAAGACTCATCAGCATCCCGGAGACACGAGCTCTTGGTCGAGGTGGCAATACCCTGCGCATCCAGCTGTAATACAAAGAATTCATTGTCGATGCCAGGGATGGAAACATTCAGGATATGGGGAGCGCCGGCCTCCATGTCCGAATTGATGGTCGATTTCGGGAATATCGTCTTGAACTCCCCAGCAAAATGGCTCCGGAGGTCATACAAACGAGCTCTTTCATGTTCGCGCTTCCCTGCGGCGATCTCCAGAGCCTTGGCGAAGCCTGCGATAGCAGGAAGATTCTCGGTACCTGAACGCAGACCCTTCTCTTGCCCTCCTCCATATATGATCGGCTCGATCGGCGTGTTCCTCTTCATGAAGAGGGCCCCGATACCGCGCGGGCCGTAGACTTTGGCGCCATCCAACGTAAGCAGGTCGACCCCTAGCTGTTCGACATTCAAGTCGGCAAAGAGCGTACCTTGGCAAGCATCAGTATGGAAGAGCGGATATTGGGATTTGGTGACATGAGCCCTAGCCCAGCGGACCGCTTTGGCGATCTCACGGATCGGCTGGATCGTGCCGATCTCATTATTCACGGTCATGATCGAGACCAGGAATGTGTTGGGCTTGATAGCCTGTCGGAGATCATGAGCCGAGACTAGGCCGCTCTAGCCTACGGGTAGGCTGGTGACTTCGACTCCTTGCCGTTCCAGCATCGCGGCCGTCTCCATGACAGACGAATGCT
>JAHFMA010000029.1 GCA_023264475.1 Candidatus Parcubacteria bacterium
GTAAATGTCAAAGCTCCTCTTTTGTGTACCTGTTAGCCGCGTCCCAAAGCATCCAGCCGGTGAGGCCGGAATCATATACAGCCTGCATCTCGGCATGGACCATAGCTGGAGTATAGTCGGCGCCGAGGTCGAAGGCTTGGAGCCACGGACGGAGCTTGCCCGGAGTGGTCGAAGCGGCTGCGGCGCGCTCTACGGCGCGCGTCATGGTCGTCTTGATGACCTCATATGGATGAGCCGCGGGGCTGTCGTAGCCCTCGAAGCCAGGAATGAAATGCGAGGGATAGACCATCGGCGCCACATAATCGAAGCTGAGCAAGGCATCCTCTAGGACCTGGCCGATGCCGAGATCGTCCGTGTTGATCGTAGTCTGGCCGAATATATCGGCGGAAGTCACGATGCCGGCCGACGACAGCTCCTTGTGGATATGATCGAAGAAGCTCCCTATAGCCATCCTCCTAGATACGCCTTCAGGCAGGGCGAAGCGCGCATCGCTCATGTCGCCGTCAGACGGGAATCGTATGTAGTCGAAATTGACCTCATCGAATCCGATAGAGTGCACCTCCTTGGATAGATCGACGATATGTCCCCAATATTCTGGGAAATCCGGATCGATGAATGCCAGTCCCTTGCGATCGGTCCAAGGCTTGCCCGGATGCGAGTAGCTCTGCACGGCCAGATCTGGATGAGCGGCCGCATAGAGCGGATCCTGGAAGACAGTTATTCGTGCTATGGCATATATGCCCTTGGCATGGAGCTCAGAGACGAACGCCGGCAGGTCGCTCACGGTGCAGCCCTTGCCCTTGGGGCCAGGGACATTCGAATCGACATACGAGACAGTGCCAGTATAGTCCTTGATATCGATCATCAAGGAATTGATCTGGGTGCCGGATATCGTCGCGAGCACCTTCTCGCGCAAGCGCGGCGTGCCCGCGATGCAAGCCGTCATATAGACCGCCTTCACAGGCTCAGGCGTGCGGATATGAGTGACCGGAGGAGGCACCGGCACAGTAGTGGTAGCGGCGGCGACTGTGTTGCCTTCTAGATATGAAATCCGCTCGCCCGGCAACCAGGAATTGGAGACGACGGCATAGGCCGATCCCACGGCCGCTAAGACTCCGATCCCGAGGAGCGCGCTCCTCATGAAGCCGTCTTCTGGTCGGGACTGGTAATCTCAGCTGACGGAGCAGGCACAGGAGTGGGCTCGGCACGGCGCTCTACATAAGAATCAACAGAAGAAGCGGACGCGCGCTGTTCACCGGAGCCTCTGGCATGATAAGAGATGAAGATGATAGCCAGGCCGGTCGCAACCCCGAGGATAGGCTTGAGCCAACCCGGCAAGCCAAAATAATCTGAAGTCAGGATCATCACCCACACTCCGAGTACCATCAGGATCTGGCGCTTAGACATATCAGGATTATAGCGCACCCGGCTCGCCGCTTACAATGACGACGAACTCTCCTCTCTCTTTGTCGGGATGAGATGTGAAGTATGCGAGCACATCTCCGGCGCTGCCGGAGATGACCTCTTCAAAGATCTTGGTGAGCTCGCGACAGACCGTGACCTGCTTTTGCGGCCCCAGGTGATCCTTGAGAGATGAGAGGGCTTTCGCGATGCGATGCGGAGATTCGTAGAAGACCATCGTCCGCTCCGAGCTCGCGATCTCCTTGAAGATCGTCTCCCTGCCCTTCTTGTGAGGGAGGAATCCCAGGAAGGAGAACTCGGCGCACGGAACTCCGGCGATCGACAATGCCGATGTCAGAGCAGATGGCCCGGGGATGGCTTCGATCTTGAGGGCGCCGGAGGCCAATTCCTGGGCCAATTCCTTCCTGACCAAAGCGACGAGCGCCGAGCCCGGATCGGAGATACCTGGCGTACCAGCATCGGAGACCAGAGCGAGATTCTTGCCTTCGCGGAGCATGGAAACAATCTCATTAGCGCGAGCGAGCTTGCTATGAGCGTGATACGAGAGAGTCGGCTTGGAGAGGTTGTGCCGATCGAGCAGGCGCTTGGTCATGCGCGTATCTTCGCAGAGGATCAGGTCGGCGGCAGACAAGACGCGGAGCGCGCGGAGCGTGATATCTTCGAGGTTGCCGATCGGCGTGCCGATGATCGAAAGCGTGGCCATACAGGTCACATTACTGCCGATTGAGATAAGCGTCAAACTGTACTAGACTTGTGGCATGAACGCCTCCGGCAATGAGATCATCGTATATGTCACAAGGGATATCGAGCGGGCGCTCGGCTTCGTGCCCAACGAGCGATACTATGTGATCACCAACAGGACCCCGTATTGTGAGATGGTCAAGAAGCAGCATCCAGACCACGTGATCCTCATCGATAGCCCGACCGGCGAAGCCCTAGGCACCGGCGACCTCCTCCGCCACCCCGAGACCGCCAAATTCATGCTCGATCACCGCTCGCCTGCCGGAGCATATCCTTATGTCCTCGTATTCAAGAACACTGCGCGCATTGAGCCCTTGGCCAAAGAGCGCGGCTGGCTCATCCTCAACCCTCCGGCCGCCAGCGCCGATCGCATAGAGAACAAAGTGAGCCAGATCGCTTGGCTCGGGGACCTCGGGCATTATCTGCCGCCGCATCGCATCGAGATCGCCCACAATATCCGCTGGGACGGCAAGCCCTTCGTCATCCAGTGGGCGCACGGCCACACCGGCGCCGGGACGATCCTAGTCCATAGCGAAGCTGAGCTCATCGCTCTCAAGGAGAAGTTCCCCGAGCGCCGCGCGCGCCTCACCTCCTTCATCCAAGGAGCTTCTTATACCGTGAATGTTGTAGCTGCCCCCGACGCCATCCTTGTCGGCAATACAAGCTATCAGATAACAGGTATGTCGCCTTTTACCGACAACTCCTTCAGCACCGTCGGCAACGACTGGGGCCTAGCCCACCGCCTGCTCACCCCCGCCGATCGCCAATCGCTCGACGCGATGATCCGCGACATCGGCGCGCATATGCAGAGAGACTGCTGGCGCGGCCTCTTCGGCATCGACGTCATGCACGACTCCGCGACCGGCAAGATGTACTTGATCGAGATCAACGCTCGCCAGCCGGCCTCCGCCACTTTCGAATCGGCCTTGCAAGAAAGCCGGCGCACCCAAGGCGCCGAGGGCATGACCATATTCGAGGCGCATATCGCCGCCCTGCTCGGCAAGCCGCTCGGCCGAGGGCTCATCCGCATCGAGGACGGCGCGCAGATCATCCAGCGCGTGACCAAGAGCGTAGAGTCGGTCCCGGAAGAGGCCCTCGGAGAGCTCGGGCTCTCCGGCTATGATGTCATCGCCTATCCCAACACCGAAGAGAATGCCGACCTGATCCGCATCCAAAGCCGTAACAGCTTCATGGCCGCACATAACGAATTCAACGAGAGCGGCCTGGCCATCCGCGACGCTCTCACGAGATAACCTCTATGGCCGTTCAATCACTCTCACCTCAAGCGCTATCCGTGATCGACGGCTATCTCCGCTTCAAGGCCGGGACGGCCGAATGCTCCGTCCCTTATTTCAACAACAAGACTATCGCCAGTCGCGGCGGCTTGCGCGCCCATCGCGGCAAAGGCAGCCCCGAAGACATTCGAGAAGAGATCCGCGGCATCTTCCTCAAGCATCACATCGACATCGAAGCTCTCAAATCAGAGTCCCTCAAGAAGGCCTTGGCCGACCAGAACCTAGGCATCGATTGTTCAGCTTTCGCCTATCATGTCATGGACGCAGAATATGATGCGCGAGGGCTTGGCCCGCTCGAAGGGTCTCTGATATTCGTCAATTGCAGAGGGCTGTTCGGCAAGATCGTCTGCTCTATGAGGCCGGCTGAGAATTGCGATGTGACCACCTTGGCCGATGACGCTAATGCTCGGATCGTCCCGCTGGGCGAGATCGCTCCCGGCGACTTCATCACGATGATCGGCGGTCCGGACGGCAATGAGCGCAATCACATCCTCATCATCCACAGCGTCGAGCGCGACGGCAGCAGCCTCAGGTCCATCTCCTATTCTCACGCAGTCGCCTACCCCGAGGACGGCCTCTACGGCAGCGGCATCCGCCAAGGCACGATCGAGATCACTTCCCCTTCTGGGACCATTCTCGATCAAGTCTGGAAGGAATCGGGCATGATCGAGAGCGCGAGGCGCATCTTCGAGCGCGCCAAGGCTTCTCGCACCGAGATCCGCCGCCTCAACAAGCTCTAGAAACGCCTTTGAAACGGCCCCGAGCCGTGATATTCTGGAGCGCATGATAACGATCCTCCAAGGGACGGCTGATCTGGCCTATATCATGGGATTCACCCTGATCGGCGGCATCGCCGCCTTCCTTTGGGCTCCTCTCCTCATCCGCCTGCTCTTCCGTTGGAACGTCGTCAAGGAGCCCAAAGTCGAGCTCGCCGCCTTAGGGTCCCACGCCTACAAAGCCAATACCCCGGTCATGGGCGGCATCTTGGTGGTCGTCACCGTAGCCGTCGTCACCTATCTCTTCGACTGGTCGCGATCGTTCACTTATGTGCCGGTCGGCGTGATGCTCATCTCTGCTATCCTCGGCGCCCTTGACGACATCATGAACGTCTACGGAGCCGAGCGCCGCTCTAGGAAGCTCGACCACGTCCTCACCCTGATCCGAGTCCACCAAGACTGGCGCATGCGCCTCTGGTACGCCACGACCTTGCCTTGGGCGGCTTTCAAGCGTCTCTCCGTCTGGTTCGGCTCGCGCACCAGCCGCGGCGTCTTCGTGCACGAAAAGCTCATCTTGCAATTCATCGCCGGCTCCGTCACCGCATGGTGGATATATGACAAGTTAGGCCCTGCTTGGCACTTCATATACCTGCCCTTCGGCTTCGCTTGGAACGCCGGCTGGCTGATCGTGCCCATCACCATCCTGACCGTCATGTTCACGGCCAACGCCGTCAATATCGCCGATGGCATGGATGGCCTCGCCGGCGGCATGCTCATCACTACTTTCGGCGCCCTGACCCTGCTCTCTTGGATCAACGGCTTCGGCGAGGTCGCTATCTTGAACGCCATCACCACCGGCGCCGTCGCAGCCTATACCTATTTCAATATCAAGCCTGCCCGCTTCATGATGGGCGACGTCGGCTCGCTCGGCCTCGGCGCGCTCTTGGCCGTGAACGCCATGGCTATCGGCGAGATCGGCTCGCTCTTCTTCCTGGGATTCATGTTCTATATCGAGGCTTTCTCCGTGGTCATCCAGGTCTCTTCCCGTTATGTTCTCGGCCGCAAGATCTTCCGCATGGCGCCTCTCCATCACCACTTCGAGCTCCTCGGCTGGAGCGAAGAGAAAACCGTCATGCGCTTCTGGGTCGTGCATTTCGTCTTCGTAGTCTTCGGCTTCTGGTTGGCCCTGCATTAAGCCAGACCTCGCATGCCATACCTACACTGGGACGAGCAGACCATCACCGACCTCTCCGAGAAGGCTGTCGCCGACATGTATGCCCGCGGATATGTCTTCACGCGCAAAGGCAAAGGCGTGATGCAACAGACCCGCTCCTGCCGCATCGACCTGTCCAAGTTCGAGCTTTCCAGCGAGAATCGCCGAATCATCAAAAAGACGGATGATTTGTCGATTGGTTCAGCCGGCCTACCGCTTACCTATTACTCTTTTGAGATTGCCAAGATGGGCAAAGATTTCTATGAGCAAAAATTTGGTGAGAAGATCATGAGCGCGAACAAGATCAAGGAGATTCTAACGAATCCTATTAAGAGCAATTTCAACACTCTTTTGAATTTTGCTCCTAGCACTACGGCTATTGGATATGCGATTTGCTACAAAAATGTCGAGCTGCTCCACTATTCCTATCCGTTTTATGATCTAAGAATATCCAACAAGGATATGGGTCTCGGAATGATGATCTGCGCGATTCGTTTTGCCAAGGATAACGGCCTGAAATACATTTATCTCGGCTCCCTCCAGCGTCCCGGGGACACCTACAAGCTCCAATTCGCCGGCCTGGAATGGTTCGACGGCGGCCCAGCCGGTAGCGGCAAGTGGCAGACCGATGTCACACCGCTCAAGGACATCCTGAAATAAAAAAGCGCCATCCGATGATGACGCTTGCATTTTTCACCTCCCACGCGGGGAGAATGATAATATCGTCCTCAACCCCAGATATGCTGAATCTCTGCGTTGATTCTTGGTGACGCCCGAGACGAGCCGGCAGATCGACGCTTCAGGAATGATGGCGACATACCTGCTCGCCTGCCACGGAAGCCCGAGGCTCAGCCGGACCGCGGTCGTAGACTTGCCGAGACCATACATGCCTCCCGTCTTGGCACCTTCGAGGCTGGCTGTCAGCTTCGACTTCCTGGTCAGCTCATAGCTCCCAGACAGCCCTGAAACGGTCCTCGCCCAATCTTGCAGGGTCGGGATCGCGTACTTTGGCACTAGCTTGTATGGCAGAGGATTGTGCGCGTTGCTGCCGGGTTCAACAGGGTCCCAAGACACATAGCGGGCATTCAGCCACATATCCGCACGCTTGCTTTTGAACACTCTGACGCCCAAGCCGAGCTCCCAGCTATCGACGTCCATGTCGACATGGAACATACCCTTGGCTATGGAGAGCGGCTCGGCCACATCGCGACGGCTATAAGAAGCGTCATAGGACAGCGCGCCGCT
>JAHFMA010000030.1 GCA_023264475.1 Candidatus Parcubacteria bacterium
TTCGGCGATCGTGATATCATAGCTTTCCAAAAGATCGCCGATTCCTCGACCGATCGCGAGATCGACGCCGCCGAAGCCGAGCGCGCTTCCAGGAAGCTCAAGCAGGTGGAATACATGAGCTCGCGCATCGGCCAGACATTCAAGGGCTCTATCTCCGGCGTCGCCAAGTGGGGCATATATGTCGAGGAGTCAGAGACCAAGTGCGAAGGCATGGTGAGCTTCGACAATCTCGGCGATGACTACTTCGTCTTCGATCAGAAGTCATATTCTGTGACCGGAGAGAGGTCCAAGAAGAAGTACACGCTCGGCGACCCGATCTCCTTCAAGGTCGTCTCGGCGGATCTGGACAAGAAGATGCTCGAATACGCGGCTGTCTAGGCGCGTTTCAAATACGCCGCTCGATATGATAGAGTTTTGATATGACCCTCCTCCTTATAGCTCTCGGGGCTTTCCTCGCGACCTTGCTCGGCGGCTTGGCCGCTCTGCGCTTCCGCGACAAGCTCCACCTCATCCTCGGCTTCAGCGCTGGCGCCGTGATCGCGGTCGCTTTTTTCGATCTCTTGCCGGAAGCCCTAGATCTAGGCGAAGGGGCTTATCAGTCAGCCACGATAGTTTCTTTTGTCGCATTAGGCTTCCTCGTGTACCTCGTCCTCGACCGTCTGATCTTCATGCATTCCCATACGCATGAAGATGGCCACGAGCATGAGCTTTCTTCTACAGAGTCCAAGGGCCTAGGCCGCGGCCTTCTCGGCGCCGCCAGCTTGTCGCTCCACAGCTTCCTCGACGGCGCCGCGATCGGTCTGGCTTTCCAGGTGTCGGCCGCGGCCGGCGTCATAGTGGCAGTCGCTGTCCTCGCCCATGATTTCTCCGACGGCATCAATACTGTCAATCTCATCGTCAAGAACGGCGGCGATCGCGGCCGCGCCCTCCGTTGGTTACTAGTGGACGCGGCCGCGCCCGTGCTCGGGGTCGCTTCTACGCTGTTCTTCACCTTACCAGCGGAGACCCTTTCCATTATTTTAGCGGTCTTCGCTGGCTTCTTTCTGTACATCGGTGCCACCGATCTCATCCCCGAGAGCCATCACGCTCACCCCAAGTTCCTGACCACGGCCATGACCCTTCTGGGGGCAGGGATGCTTTACATCGCTATCAAGTCGGCGGGGGTTTAGTCATCCCATTGACCAAATTCGTTAAAAATGGTATAGCTGTGGCATAGCAAGACAACCTTGCGACTGTTCCGGCAGATTTCCGGAAGTACATTGTAAATATAGGAACTGACTATGGATACCATGCTCAGCAGGGCGCTCCGCGAATTCACTGCCGGACCGCTCAATCAGCTAGTTGTGAACCTTAGCGGCCAGGATGGCGGCAGATGGGAAAATGAATTCAAACGCTTCCTGCGTAAAGAACCATGTTGGGCTAATACGGAGATCTTGCCGACACAAGCGGAAGATCATTGTACAGAGCTGCTTGTGCCGGTTTGTGAATTTCCGATCCCGGATGTCCCAAATTCATTTGCGGTTGATACCAAATTCCTGCTCAACACAAAGGTTGATCATGCGGTCAAAATAGTGGATATAAGCTACAGATTTGCTGATTGGTTTTTCGATAAGGTCGAACAACCGATCACAGAACGAGACTTGTATTGTTTGAGCCTCAGCCGGCCGTCGCTCGATGCTTCAATAATCAGCGCGCTCTGTGATGGCGAGCGATTCGAGTGTTTGGTTGCGGATGTGTTCGCGGTGATGAAAGCTTGCGTTTCCGATGCGAGCTTCAGATGCCGATTCTACAATGGCCATGCAAATATCTTCTATGTTCGGGATAAGAGCAACATACTTCGTTCAGTAGATATCTGCTGGGCCGGCGATGGCTGGCAAGTCGACGCTCACCATTTGATGGACCCTCTAAAATGGAATGATGGAAGCATAGTCTTGTCTCGTTGCCCTGTGTCTGATATACGATCGGCCTAGTCGGCTTTGGCTAGGTCAGGATGTTGACCACTGGTTCTGCCTCGCAGATCAGTGGTTTTTATTATGCTAAAATATGCCCAATGCTCCGACCTCATATCGTCATCCTCGGCGCCGGATTCGGCGGCACATATGTCGCCAAGTCGCTCGTGCCCCTCGCGAAGAAGGGAGAGATCGACGTCACGATCGTCAATCGCACCAATTATTTCCTCTTCACGCCCCTCTTGCATGAAGTCGCCACCGGCTCGCTGTCTCCGCGCAGCGTGGCCGAGCCGCTGCGCGAAGTCTTCGCGGGAAGCGGCGTGCGCATCGTACAAGGCATAGTCGATGAGATCGATCGTGCGAGCCGCATCGTCAAGGTCAAGGCCGGCGGCCATGCCCACGACCTCGCCTATGACTATCTCATCATCGCGACCGGCGCCGAGACCAACTATTACGGCATCGCCGGCGCGCCTGAATTCGCTCTGCCGCTCAAGAGCTTGGCCGATGCATCGAACATCCGCAATCGCATTATCGATGCCTTCGAGCATGCGACCTTAGAAGATGATTCGGAGGCTCGTCGTAGCCTGTTGTCCTTCGCTGTCGTCGGCGGAGGGGCCACCGGCGTCGAGCTCTCTGCTGAATTGGCGGATCTAGTTCATTCTATGTCGGAGCGCTACTACCATCCCGCGGATGGACAAGGGGGATCTGCTTCTATGCCCAGTCCGTCCATCACTCTAGTCAATGCCGGCAAAGAGCTCATCGAGATGTTCGCTCCATCATTGCGCGTCGCTGCGGCCGGCCGCCTAGCTCATCGTGGCGTGAAGGTCATGAATTCTATGTCTGTCACCGCTGTGACCAAGCAAGGCCTGACCTTCGCAGACGGCTCCATGATCCATGCCAATACAGTCATCTGGACCGCGGGCGTCAAGGCGATCATCCCGAATTTCACCGGCAATCAGCCCACGCTCGCCGGCGGGCGCTTCGCCGTGGATAGCTCGTTCCGGTTGCTCGGCGAGGACCGCATCTTCGCGCTCGGCGATGCCGCCGCATATGTCGATCCACGCGATCCAGCCGCCGCCAGCGGCAAAGCCCGACCGCTCCCCATGCTCGCTCAAGTCGCCGAGAGGGAATCCGAGACGGTCTCTGCCAATGTCATCGCCTTGATACGCGGCCGCCGCCTGCGTGATTTCCATTATGTCTCGCGCGGCAGCATGGTCTCAGTGGGGGGATGGTTCGCGATCGGCGAGATCCTCTCTGTCCGTCTCGCCGGACGCCTCACCTGGTGGCTCTGGCGCACGGTCTATATCTTCAAGTTCGCTTCTTGGCGCAAGCGCATCCGCATCGGATTCGAGTGGGCGTTCGAGCTCGTCTCGCCGAGAGATATCACTAAGCTCTAGATGTGACATTTCTGCTCGGCCGGCGGTTATAGTAGGTGAGCACGATCCGCTTAGAGGTCGTGCTATAACTTTATATGAGCAGGACAGGAATGATAAGGCGGCCAGATATAAGCCGCCTTTTCGGCTATAATATGGCAATGGATATCAAGGATCCTTCCTGGAAAGAGAGGGCGCCGATCATCTTCGATGTCGCGCTCATCGTCCTCACGGCAGCCGCTCTGATCGCTGTTTTTGTGTCTGGCTCCGATAACTTGGATATGGCGATCGCCGGGCTCTCATTCATGGGGCTCATCCCGGTGGCGATAAGCGCGGTGAAGTCGCTCATCCAGAGACAGCTCTCCGTAGACCTCTTGGCCTCGATCGCGCTCGGTTTTTCGCTCCTTGCCCAAGAATGGCGTTCGGCAGCCTTCATCACCCTCATGCTCGCCTTCGCGCGCATCTTCGAAGAGATCACCTCGGCTCGTGCCAAGCGCACCATTCAGAGCCTGATGAAGTATCACGTCGAGCGCGTGCGCGTGCAGATCGGCGAGACCGTCAAGGATGTGCATATCAGGGATGTCAGGCCGGGCGACCTAGTGATCGTCGATGCCGGCGACCGCATGCCGGTGGACGGCACGGTGGTCTCCGGCGATGCACAAGTGGACGAATCATCCCTGACGGGAGAGAGCGATCTGGTCGAGAAGAAGGCCGGCGATCGCGTCTACACCGCGACCGTCAACGAATCGGGCTCGCTAGTGGTCAAGACCGAGAAGGTCGGCCCCGACACGACGCTCGCCCGCATGATCGCCCTGGTCGAAGAGGCTAGCCGCGCCAAGAACAAGGCCGAGCGGGCCGCTGACCGCTTCACCCAGTGGTACATCTTCCTGTCCTTGGTCGCCGCCGGCACCATGTACGCGTTCGGCTTGTCTGCGCGAGAGATCCTGGCGGTGCTCCTCGTGGTCTGTGCCGACGACATCGCCGTAGCCATCCCGCTGGCCTTCACGGCCGCCATATCTCGCGCGGCCCATCGCGGTGTGATAGTGAAGGGCTCTGCCGCCTTTGAGCAATTGGCTAAGATGAAGTACGTCCTCACCGACAAGACCGGCACTCTCACGCGCGGCAAGCCCAAGGTCACGGGTCTGCATGCTTATGACCCATTCACGGAGGCCAAGGTCCTTGAGCTCGCCATGATGGGCGCATCCGAATCCAGACACGCAGTGTCTCGGGCCATCGCAGAGTACGGTGCCGCTAAGGGCTTGGCTATCCACGCGCCGCACGAGCTCGAGGAGATCTCCGGCCAGGGCGTGAAGTTCAGCCATGACACCGATGTGATGTTCCTGGGTCGCGCGTCATTTATGGAGAGAGAGCGCATCCATATCCCTGATAATGCCAAGAATGACATCGCCGCCGAGAAGTCCGCAGGCCGCGGCATCGCCGTCTTGGCCATGAACGGCAAGGTCGCCGGCGTCATCTCCTATGTCGATGAATTGCGCCCGCGCGTCAAGGAGATCATCGCCGAGACCAAGGGCTATGGCGTGCTCGAATGGCACATGCTGACAGGGGACAACGAACCAGCTGCGGCTGCCGTCGCCGGAGAGCTCGGCATCACGCATTTCCATGCCAATATGACTCCGGAGAGCAAGGTAGAGTTTATCAGGCGCTTCGAGCGCGAGCATGATCCGGCCGTGGTCGGCTATATCGGCGACGGCGTGAATGATGCAGCGGCTCTGGCGCTCGCAGATGTGACGATCGCGATGGGCGGCATCGGCGCCGATGCCGCTATCGAGGCGGCCGATATCACCATCATGAAGGATCAGCTCGGCCGCCTCCCGGAAGCGATGGCGATCGCCCGGCGCGTCATGTCGGTGATGAGGCAGAACTTCGGCATCTGGGCGATCACTAATATCGTCGGCCTCGCTCTGGTCGCGGTCGGCATCCCCGGCTGGCTCTCCCCGCTCGGCCCCGTTGGCGCCGCCACCTACAACTTCCTGACCGATTTCATCCCCATAGGCAATGCTTTGCGCGCGGGTAGGATGAAGCGTGTAAGCAATAAATAATCGAGGCACATGTTCTACCACCGTCGCCGCAAGATCTATGTCCAGAAGCATGTCTCGGAAGGCCCTCTACCTCCGGGCGTACGCTTGTTCGCTTGGGCACGAGCCATCCGCTGGTTCGGCTGGGGCTTCGGCGAGTCGCTCATCCCAATATTCATCTTCGCATTCTCAGGCACTTTCGCTGAGGCAGGCCTTTTCCGCTCGACTTTGGATATCGTCTCTCTCGTGAGCTTGCCGCTCATCGGAGTTTGGGCCGACAAGGTCCCGGCCAAGCGCCTGATCCTCTTGTCCTTATTCCTGTATCCTCTGGTCGGCGTGAGCTACTTCTTGGCCGGTCTTTTCGGTCTGGCTGTCTTCATTGTGATTGCGCGCGGACTGAACGGCTTCCTGTGGGAGACGGAGAATATCGGGATAGACACTTATTACCGGCGCGTCATGGATCACGGCGCGATCGCTGCATCCTTCGGCTATATCGAGAAATGGTCTCATGTGACATGGATCGTCTCGGCATTGATCGGTGCCTTGCTCATACCTTTCGTGCCCCTGCATTATCTCCTGCTCCTCATCGCGCCGACTGCGCTCGTGGCGTATCTGATCGCTCGCCGAGCGCCAGCAGATAGCGTCAGTCAGGAGGCGACGGAGCGGGAAGCTGGTCCTTCGTTCTTCGGCTCTTACGGCCGAACCATGAAGCAATGGCGGGCTTGGGACAACCGTGCTTGGCTTCTCAGTGCCTTGGTCTTCTTCTCCGGCATCATAAGCGCGCTAATGTGGTTCTTCATCCCGCTAGATGCTTATCTCGCAGGCGCGAATCTGCCAATGGTGATTTTGCTCAGCGTCTTCGGTTCCTTGCCGTCGCTCTTCGCCTATAAGCTCGGCCAGATCGCCGATTTCAGGAATAAATATGCGCTCATCGCCTCGGGTCTGGCCGGTGTCGCGATCATCACGGCCCTGCTAGCGGTCTTTCCACAATATATCTTCATGCTCGTTGCGAGCTTCATGCTCGGCATCATCCTCGAGCTGTTCTATGTCGCTCAGAGCAGCATAATCACGACTCTCGGTCCGGCCGA
>JAHFMA010000005.1:0-13836 GCA_023264475.1 Candidatus Parcubacteria bacterium
AGGCGTCGAAGGCGTAGACGAACGGATCAGGAATGATCTGGTGTTTGGCATCATAGGCGGCAATGGCCAAGAGAAGGCAAGAAGAGAGCAGATATATGGCAGTCGTGACAGCTACGACCGCCGAGGCCGGCGGGAAGCGGAAGATGATGAGCGCGAAGAGTGCACCAGCGGCAGCTTCGACTACCGGATATTGCCAGGAGATCTTTGAGCGGCACTTGGCACAGGCACCGCGCTGGGCCAAAAAGCTCGCGATCGGGATGAGCTCGCGCCAAGTCAGGGTCTTGCCGCAAGCCATGCACATCGAACGGCCGCCGAGGCCGCGGCCGGTATTGAAGCGCAACGCCACCACATTGAGGAAGCTCCCGATGATCGCCCCGAAGGCGAAAGCGAATATACCGATCAGAGCGTACGGCGCCATCGCTAGTACGGGCCTACGCAATAATGGACAGAAGTGTTCGAGACGTTGCTGCAATAACTGAACGGCGGCTGATTGGCTTGCAGAGACCATGGACCGCCGGAATCGACGATAGACGCCGCATTCATGCCCTTGCCGGTAGACGGATTGGCGTACTCGATGGAAGCATGGAGGACATAATTGACATTTCGCCCTCCCGAAACATAGCGGGTATAGTAATACGCGGTATCCCAAGGATTGGATCCGGTCCCGGAAGGAGGCACCGGGATAGCGGCAATGAAGCTGCCGAAGGTCACGCCCGAGGGGCATCCGGTATTGGCTGCCAGCGCCAAAGTGCTCGGGAATTGTCCGCACCTGTCATTGTACATAGTGAGCGCCAATTGGATCTGCGCGAGGTCGGAGATCCTCTGTGCATCGCGGGCCTTGGCGCGGGCGGAATTGAGATTGGTGATGATGATGCCAGTGAGCAAAATCATGATCGACACCGACACCATGAGCTCGATGAGCGTGAATCCTCTGCGCGCCGCGGCATTATTCATGCCCGTATCATATCACGGCAAGACCCTGAAAAGTAACATATTCGAGGCCTGGTCATACAATTCCAGCTTGAAATGGGGGTTATTAGACATGATGTAGTTGAAGGAGCGGTAATCACCGGAACTCACGACATATGCGGCATGGAAATCCTCAGCCAAGGAATGGGCGATCTTGTCCCCTTCCGTCTTGGCCCAAGCCTCCGTAGATGCGGTGCGAGAGAAGGCTTTCTGCTGTTGCGCGGCCAGCTCCGGACATGCCTGTTCGGCGCATACATAGCCATCCACGGGGATATGCACGGACTTCCAATAGAGACCGTGATCGTATTCGTACATAAACCGCGGCTCTAGGCCGGCAGAATAGTAGTCCTTGGGGCTCCAATAGTAGAGCTGAGGGAACCAGCTCCAGTTGGCCTCGAAGACGATGTCTCCGGGCTTGGAATTGCGGTCTAGCCAAGAGCCGACCTGATAGAGCTCATAAGCAGACTGGCTGTGAGCGAGCTTCTGCTCCAAGAAGAGCATGTTGCTCAGGAATAGATAGGCCAGCACGATAGCTAGGCCGATGCCCAAGCTCTTGCGGATGAGGTTGCCGCCGGAGACCGTGATCAGACGGCGCGCATAGTCGAACGACAGAGCTATATAAAGCCCGGCGAAGAAAGTGAAGTAGTCCGCGAAGCGCGCGCTGGCCACGACCGTGCCCAAGAAGAGCCCGGATGTGAGCACGAGGACGGATGTCTGGAGGTGGCGCCTCTTTTCGGGCATGCCGGCGAAATATTCCGCGGCCGGAGTGCGGCGCCACTTGTAGCCGATGTAGCTCGCGATGTCCACGGCCAACGCCGTCACGAAGGCCGCGAAGATGAGTGCGTTGCCTTGGATGAAATTGAAGAAGTCTATCGGATATAGCTCGCCCCCTTCGGAGATCGGCACGCTCTTGCCGATGATCGTCTCCCAATAGATCTTGACCAAGGTGTCCCAGATGAAGCTCAAGAAGCCGCCGGAGACGAGATATGTGGCCAGGATCGCGGCCCCCGTGCCCAAGAAAGCATAGAGCAGGCAGCGCCAATCCCCCTTCTGGCGATAGAAGCGCTCGATGACATAGTAGACGACGGCCACGCAGACAGGCATGAAGAAGGTCGAGCTATGCCAGAAGAGATAGGCGAAGCTCAAGACTAGGACGCCGATGCGATTCTTGCGATACAGGAAATAGAGCAGTAGGAGAAGGAGCGACGGCGCCAGCGCATACGGCCGCGACAAGAAGAAGCGCCAGATCGAGCCGACGCTGGTGATCGCCAAGATGGCCAGCGTCCAGACGAACGGATTGCGGATCTCAAACTTCTTCAGGCACCAATAGAGGAGCGTGAAGGCGGCGGCAGCCACAAATACGGCATAGAGCTTGATGCCGAGGAAGAGCGGCGTGATCAGAGTGAACGGCAGAGCGACGGCAAAAAAGATGAAGTTGTAATACATGAAGTAGTCGTTGCCCTGGGCCATCTTGGAGAAATATATGGCCTTGAAATCCTGGAATGAGGAGAAAAAGCCGTTGTGCCACATCTCCTGGGCGAAGCGGAAATGGAAGAAATGATCGTCGCCCGCAGAGAGCGTCGAGACCGAGAAATAGACGGCGAAGAAGACGGCGAAGAAGACGGCGAACGACAAGAATACCGGCATCCAACCGGTCCTGTTGACGAACGACTTGGCGGCCAAACAAGAGCGACGGATGACTGAGGCGATCGCTATAGTGCGCTCGGCCAGATAGATGCCGATGATGCGGCGGAAACAGCGCCAGCCGTGGCGCCAATTCATCTTCTTGCCTTGGGCAGAGCCGCGGGATTCATAGCGGATCGGCACTTCTATGACCTCTCCTTTGTGCGTGAGCGTTCGCGAGAGCTCGACGACATCATAGACGAAATCCTGCGAAGGACCCTCGGAGAGCTCGGCGGCCCAGGCACGCGGGAAGACCTTGTAGCAAGTGGCGACGTCGGTGAAGCGCGTGCGGAAGAAGAGGTTGAAGATGCGCGTGACCAAGAGCCCGCCGTAGAAATAGATGCGGCTCAAGGGCACCTTGTTCAAGCCGAGCGTGCGCGAGCCGAAGACGATCTGGGCTTTGCCATCGATGATCGGCTTGAGGAGATCCCCGTACTGGTCAGGATCATATTCGAGGTCCGCGTCCTGGATGAGGATATAGTCGCCTGTCGCGACCTTGAAGCCCTCTTTGAGGGCCGCTCCTTTGCCGCCATTCTCTATGCACAGGACTATCCGGCAATCCTTCAAGCTCTTGAGTGCATCCCTCGTGCCATCGTGAGAACCATCGTCGACGATGATAACCTCCTTGGTCCAACCGGCCGGCAAGGCCGCGACTTGTACCCTGCCCACGACTTCCTCGATAGTCCCGCGTTCGTTGAAGACCGGGATGATGATGGATAGGAGCTTTCCAGCCTTATTAGACATGGGTACCAATGTATCATCCTAGGCACAAAAAACAAAACCCCTGTGAAGGGGCTTTGTTTGTAGGAGCACTCGAGACAGCTACTAGTGACAGGTAGGAGCACCGGCGGCGGTCGTGCCGTTGTCAGACTGGTTGGTCTTGCCGGTAGAGTCGATACAGAAGTAGTTCGTAGCGACAGATGAGAGCCTGCCGAAGAGGGCGTAGGCGTTGTTACCATTAGCGACAGTCACGAAGATGTTGCCGCCCTGAGTTTGTGCATCGGAGACTAGCTGGTTGATGATCGTGTTCTGAGGACCGCTGCTGTTGGTACAATTGCCAGCAGATCCGTTGGACATAGTGGCGAGGTTGGTCGTCACAACAGAAGCAGCATTGCAGTTAGCGGCAACATAGTTAAGATCGGGATATCCGCTGCCGTTGTATCCTGATTCCAAAGCCGTACGGACCTGCTGGACATCGGAGATGATGCGAGCATCCTTGCCCTTGTTCCTAGCAGAGTTGAGGGAGACGAGCACGATGGACGCCAAGATGCCGATGATGGCGATGACGACGAGCAATTCGATGAGGGTGAAACCTCTTGTGTACTTTTTCATAGTTAAGATTATTCGAAGTTAATAAGTAATTAAAGAACCTTTACCCTCTTGATGTGTTGGGTTATCCGAATTATAGCACCCAGACCCTGCCTGAATGCCTATTATGGCTGTGGATAACGGGGATCGGCCGTATTCCTAGCTCGTCGAAGACGCGATGCTGTAGATCGGCACGAGCACGGCGGCCAACAATATAGCCACGCCGGCGCCGAGGCCTACGATCATGGCCGGCTCGATGAGCGAGACTAGAGAATCCACGGCGTTGGCCACTTCACGGGTATAGAAATTGGCCGTAGTCTTGAGGATGGCACCGACTTCGCCGGCTTCTTCGCCGACCCTCATCATCTGGATAACGATGCCCGGCACCGCCCTAGTATCACCTGATAGGGATTCGGAGAGCGTCTTGCCTCCCTTCACGGACTCCATAGCTTGGAGCATGATCTGCTCATAGACCTTGTTGCCCAGCACGGTGGAAGTCAGCTGCAGGGCCTGCACCATCGGGATGCCGGAGGTGAGCATCGTATTCATGTTATCCGCAAAGCGGGACAAGTAGAGCTTGCGGTAGAGCTTGCTGACATAGGGCACATAGATCTTGAAGGTGTCGAACGCCACTTGTCCGCTCGGCGTGCGGATATAGCGGATGACGAAGAAGACCGCGACCACCAAGACGGCCAAGATGACGAAGCCGTACGAGACTAGGAAATTGCTGATGCCGATGATGACTTGGGTATATATCGGGATCTGCGCGCCGGACTCTAGGAGGATCGGGCTGATCTTTGGGATGACCATGGTGAACATGAGGATCATGACCACGAAGAAGGTGGCCACCACGAATGCCGGATAGATGAGCGCGCCGCGCACCTTGGAAGTGAGCTCGTAGGCGCGGTCGAGATAGTCGGCGAGGTACTTGAAGGTGTCGTTGAGCTTTCCCGATTCTTCACCGGCCTTGACCATGTTGACGTAGAAGTCATTGAAGACCTTGGGATGCTTGGACATGGCCGCGGAGATGGAACTGCCTGCCTGAAGGTCGTCGGCTACCACCGCGAGCTTGGATGAGAGCGTGTGATTCTCGGTCTCAGCGCCGAGGAGGCGGAAGACGCGCAGAGCGGAGATCTGCGCCTCGAAGAGCGTGGCGAGCTGGCGCGAGAGGATCACGACATCCTTGGTCGATACGTGATCGAAGAAGCTGATATTGGACGAGAGGAAGGAGGCGCCCGCACCGGCCTCTTTGACCGAGGTCAAGGCCAAGCCGCGACGCTGTAGGGATGAGATGGCTACATCGACATTGACGGCGTCGATCGAGCCTGTTTTCTTGGCTCCGGTCGCGTCCAGGGCTTCGTAGTTGAAGAGCATGCGATTATTATATCATCCTCTCGAGGACCTTAGAGTTCATGGAGTTCATGTAGGCGTGCTCCACGGCCACTTCCCCGGCGCGGACCAGCTCCGCGAGCGAGCGATTGAGGTCGATCATGCCTTCTTGGGAAGACGTCTCGATGACGGTGTCGATCTCATGGATGCGATTCTCGCGGATGAGGTT
Source organism: Candidatus Parcubacteria bacterium (assembly GCA_023264475.1). Classification (GTDB taxonomy): domain Bacteria; phylum Patescibacteriota; class Minisyncoccia; order Phycocordibacterales; family PALSA-1337; genus C7867-002. Next base: position 5,519 of record JAHFMA010000005.1, read on the forward strand.
GGAGACGGCGTTGTTGTTGATGAGGAGCTCGTAGGCAGGAATGAGGCCGCCGGAGATCCTAGGCAAGAGGCGCTGGGAGAAGATGCCGGAGAGCGAGCCAGCCAGCTGGATGCGTATCTGAGATTGCTGGTCCGCCGGGAAAGAGTCAATGATGCGGCTGATGGTCTGAGCGGCGTTGTTGGTGTGGAGGGTCGAAAAGATGAGATGGCCGGTCTCGGCAGCGGTCACGGCCGTAGAGATGGTCTCTGTGTCGCGCATCTCGCCGACCATGCACACGTTGATGTCCTGGCGGAACATCGAGACCAGGGCATCCTGGAAGCTCGGCGTATCGATGCGCACCTCGCGCTGGTCGATGATGGACTTCTTGGACTCGTGCACGAACTCGATCGGGTCCTCGATGGTCATGATGTGCTCGGTGCGCGTCTGATTGATCATCTCGATGAGCGTAGCGAGCGTGGTGGTCTTGCCCTGGCCGATCGGTCCTACTACCAGGAAGAAGCCCTGCTGTTTCCTAGTGAAGGTCTCGAGGATCGGCGGCAAGTTGAGCTCATTCAGGGTGCGGATGACCTTAGGGATGAGGCGGAGTGCGATGGATAGCGAGCCTTGGCGGTGATAGGCGTTGCCACGGAAGCGCGCCTGGTCAGTAGCATAGGAGAAGTCCGCGTCATGCTCGGCTTTGAGCAGGATCTTGTTCTCCGGAGACAGGAAGGCGTCGGCGAAGCCTTGGATATCAAGGTCTGTGAGGACCGCCCGCTTCATGAGCGGGATGAGGTTGCCCGTCACGCGGATGATCGGCGGGCGGCCAGACGAAAGATGCAGATCGGAACCTCCCTCTTTGACCAGCAGATTGATGAGCGCTTCGATCTCTCTTTTGTAATCCATGTGCTTGTTGATTAATATTAAAGCCCCTGAGCCGCCGGCTTGCCTTTGCCCCTGCCAGCTAGGATCTTGTCCACTTCAGCGAGCACCTCGGACGGGATGCTGGTCGCCTTGACGATGTAGCCGTCAGCGCCGAGCTTCTTGGCCCGAGAGATGTCGTCGGGGTCGCCTTGATTGGTGAGGATCACCACGACAGCGTTGGCTGCGAGGCGCTCTTTGCGCACGGCCGACATGAATTCCAGCCCGTCGGGGCCGGGCATGACGATATCTACGAGCATGACGTCCGGATCATAGCCGTCGCGCAAGACCTTCATGGCCGCTTCCATGGAGTCGGCAGTCTTGGTCTCGTATCCGGACTTGGAGAATTTGAGAGAATACATGTCCAGGAGGAACCGGTCGTCGTCTATGAATAGGGCTTTTTTCTGTGGCATGGCTTTATTATACATCATGAAATCAGAGCTTGTTGACCTCCTCGAATGGGATGATCTTCTGGAAAGCCTTGACGATGGCGTCCTCCTTGATAGAAGTCATGCCCTTCATGCGCAAGAGATGGCTGATCTCAGTCTCAGTCGCGCTCTTCAGCACTGCCTCTTCGATCTCCTTGTCCATCATGAACATCTCGAAGACGGCCATGCGGCCGCGGGTGCCCTTGGGGGCCGACGGCGTAGGCTTGATGCGATAGACGGTATCGGCGAATGGGATGTCCTTCTTGAATTCCTCCGGCAGATCGGCGAATTGCTTGTCGATCATCATCTTGATGCTGCCCTCGACTTTGACCGCCTCGGCGGCTTCGGGCACGAGGACACCCACTAGGCGCTGAGCTACGCCAAGGATGAGAGTCGGCGCGATGAGGTAGGGATCGACGCCCATATCGATGAGGCGCGGGATGATGCCGGCAGAATTGTTGGTATGCAAGGTCGAGAACACTAGGTGACCGGTCAAGGCAGCTTGCACAGCTAGCTGGGCGGTCTCCTTGTCGCGGATCTCACCCACCATGATGATGTCCGGGTCTTGGCGCAAGGTGGTGCGGAGGCCGGAGCTGAAGTCATAGCCGATCTCCGGACGTACTTGTGATTGCGAGACGCCTTCGATCTGATATTCCACTGGATCTTCGAGCGATAGGACGTTGTAGCTCTCGCGGTCCATCTCGTTCAGGATGGAATAGAGGGTCGTAGATTTGCCTGAGCCGGTCGGGCCAGTGATGAGGATCATGCCGTACGGGCGATCGATAGCCTCGCGGATCATCTTGAGGTTGCGCGGCGAGAGGCCGATCTGGTCGAGCGTGCGGACGCCCTTGGCTTGGTCGAGGATACGCATCACAACCTTCTCGCCATAATAGGCCGGGAAAGTAGAGACGCGGAAGTCCACGCGGCGGCCGTCGATCCTAGCTGAGAAGCGCCCGTCCTGAGGCTTGCGGCGCTCGTCGAGGCGCATGTTCGAGAGCACTTTGATGCGGGCGACCACGGCCGAGTGCACTTGCGGCGGCAGGACGAGCGAAGTATTGAGCACGCCATCCACGCGGAAGCGCACGCGGATCTTGTCGCGCATATGCTCGATGTGCACATCGGAAGCTTCGCCCTCCACGGCATAGCGGACGATGGTGGCCACGATCTTGATGACCGGGGCATCTTCGATGATCACAGTATCCTCGCCCTCCTTGTCCTTGCCGCCGGGAGCGGCGGACCCTTCGGCGCCGGTCTCCCCCTTCTTGACCGTATCGGTCTCGACGGAGAGCTCGGTCTCGAGCTCGGAGAGCGCGCGATTGACCTCGCCGGTCATGCCCTTGTACATGCCGAAGACCTTGGTGAAGTCCTCGGTGGTGATGAGAAAGACCTTGTACGGGATATTCTTCTTGGCAGCCAAGAAGTTGAGAGCGTCGCGAGCCTCCATATTGTCCGGATCGACGAGGCCGACCTCGAGGGTGCCCTCTTTGAGCCCGATCGGCACGAACTTGTAGTGATCAGCGGACTCCTGAGGGATATAGTCGAGCGCTTCGAACGGCACTGACCCTTCGGCGATCGTGCGCACGGGGATATTCAGGAATTCGCCGCGAGCCGTGGCGATGTCGGCGGGCTTGACGCCGCGAGCGAGCAGAGCATCCTCGAGCGGCGTGCCCGAGGCCGTGGCCTTGCGCACTTCGCGCATGTCATCTTTTGCGATGAGGTTCTTCTGGAGGAGTATGTCGAGTACGCTCATATACGATGATTATAGCAGAATCCTATGCCGTTTTGGACGACGCCTTAACGGACCGTGCCGGACGTGATCGGAGTGAAGCCTGGGATCGGCTCGAATGGGTTGGGACGGCCAACGCCCTGCTCCGGGATGCTCACGGAGTAGTCCTGCAATGATTGATACGACGCATCCTTGAATAGCGAGGTATCGATGCGGATATTCTGAATCTGATTCAAGATCGTGACTTCCGAGAGGCCGGCGCCGGCGACATTTTCGGCTTGGAGGCCGAGCGTCGGGGCTGAGCCGCCCTGGGTATAGAAATAGACGCCGGCTCCTACCAAGATCAGGACGCCTATGATTATCGGGGTTATGAGGGATTTCTTCATATGTTTATTGGCGCAGCCAGTATGTGCGCAGCTGGACTTGGAAAGCATAGACGCCGGTGTCAGATGCTGCCACCGAGACATGCGTGACATCGATGATGCGCAGGCTCGATTCTAGATCCTGCAAGAAGCTCACGAACTGATTGTAAGTAGCCGTGACGCCGAAAGACACGTCGACCGTATCGAGTACGGGAGTCGCAAACGTCACTGTGGCTTGGCCAGCGCTGGTCGGAGCCGAGGGGGCGCGTACCTGAGACGCAGAGTTCTTCGTGGTCTGAGTGGCCGCCGTCTTGATATTGGCGAGCGAGAAGCCGTGCTTGACCGCAATGCTGTTGAGGTCGATGATCAGACGGATATTATCTACCGTGCTCGGAATGATCTTGTCGAGGCGGTCGCGATCTGTCTCTGAGATATCATTGTATTGCTTGAGCACCTGATCGCGCGAAGCTACGATGGTAGCCGCGCTATCGAGGGCCGATGTCAGCTGGTCATTGTAGGCCTTGACCTCCTTGGCCTGGTCTACGAAAGTCGAAGTCACCGTGAAATATATGCCTACGGCGATGATGATCAAGATTGCAGCTGTGATATTGCGGTTCATATGTCTATTGGGCGGCTGGCTGATAGAGCATCGACGTCGGTTCGACGGTGGCCGATAGGCGGAAGGTCACTGAGCCATTCTGGTTGAGGCCCGGATCCGAGATGATAGGATTCTTGACCACAGAACGCAGGCCATATTTGTCGAGCTCATTCATGACTTGGGACTGGAAAGCGACCGTGGTCAGATCGCGTCCATAGCCGGCGAGCGACAGGTCAAAGGAGGCTCCGGTAGTCTCGGTCGGACCCTGAAGGTCCATAGACTGGAATCTGACATTCTGAGCGGTGATGCTCGAGATGACGCCAAAGATCTTGGAAGTGGCGAAGTGGTTGGAGAGCAGCTGCTTGGCGAGCGTGAGCTTGACGCTCTCGGCCTTGAGCTGTTTGATGAGATCGAGGTTGTATTGTTTCTCCCTGATGGCGAGCTCCTTCTCATATCCGACCTGAGCGGACAATAGATATTGCTTCCAGGCGATGGCGCCGCCGATCGCGGCCAGAGAGAGCACAAAGATGATGACAGCGATAGTCATGAAGATGCTGCCGCCCATGCCGCGCTCCGAGCGCGGAGCAGGAACATTCCCGACACCTGAGGCAGAAGCCTGCAGCGGTTTTCTAGGGATGAATGAGGTTTGGAATTTGGTCTCCATATAGAGAACTAAGCCATTGCATTATAGCAGAAGGAGCGTCGTGCAAGCCTGTGTATAACATACGTGAGCGGGTGTCTTTCTGAACAACATCTACTTATGCAAAGCTAGTGCCTAAAGAAGACATCATTACCTAATGCTCCCGCTGGGAATGTTGTTCAGAAAGACACCCGCTCACTCAACTTCTGAAAGACGCCTCAAAACAGCGCCGATGGCTACGGCGAATTCTGGGCCGGCAGTGGCGAATTCCTGGGCCAAGAAGGCCGGCGTCTCGAGCTTGCCGAATGGATCGGCATATTTGACGTCAGCTTGGAAGCTGATCTTGGCTAGATCGGTGAAGCCCTTGAGCAACACTCCCCCGCCGGTCAGGACGACCTTGCTGACGTTCTTCTGATATTTCTTCTGATAGTTGATGAGAGTGGCGTTGGCCTCATAGAAGATGTAGTCGAGATTGACGGTGATGATCTCGGTGAGCTCCTTGTATTCGGGTCCGCCCTTGAGGCCCTTGCTGCGCTTCAGCGACTCAGCCTCAGCCACCGAGATGGAAAGGGCTTTGGAGAGGGCGAGAGTGATATCTTGGCTGCCCTTGTTGATGATATGCGAGGCGCGCAGGATGCCACGCTCGACGATATAGAGCTTGGTGGAGCGCGCGCCCATATCGATGATCATAGCGGTAGCCGCGCCTTGATCGAGCACTGCTCTGATCGAGCTGAAGATCTCGATCTCATAGAAAGTCGGCTGGACGCCGCCGCCATTCATGATTGTCTGGAACTGGTTGAGGTATTCGTTATGGATAGCTACCACTAGGACGTCGCGACCGAGCTTCTCATCTTTCGGAGCTTGGCCGTCTTCGACATACGACTCTTCCTTCGGGATGACAGAGAAATCCAAGAACACTTCCGACAAGGGCACTGGGATATATTTGCGGGCTTCGAGGGCGATCACGTCGGCGAGCTGTTTGTCGGGCACCGGCGGCACGGAGATGAAGGTGATGAGGCTCGAAGAGAGCGGCAAAGCGGCGCCGCAGGTCGTGGTCGTGGTCTTGGCTTCGCGCAGGAGGTCTTTGAGAGCTTCACCGACCTTCTCGGGCGGGAGGGAGACGGCTCGTCCAACCTCGACTCCCCCATATGGGCCAAGCGCCAGCTCGCCATAAGTCTCCAGCACGGCCTTGCCGCGCCGTTTCTTGATCTGGACGACTTTGATGGAAGACGATCCGATGTCGACGCCCAGCACGCTCGTGCTTTTCTTGAAGAATGAGGCGAATATCCCTGCCATAATGATGAGTATAGCAGATATGTGCCAGGAAAATCTTGTATACTGGTGTGCATGCGGCTCTTCAGGGCCTTTTTTGATTGGGTTATAGATGCGCTCTTCCCGCTTTCGGAGGCAGAGCGTTCTTTGGCATTGCTGGATCCCATTCATGCCATGAAGGAATTGCCGCCGGCTCCTGAGTACGGCCACCATACTGTTGCCTTGCCTGGCGTGCAGTCGTTATTCGCCTACAAAGATGAGCGCGTAGCGGCGCTCGTCGCCGGCGTGAAGCGTCGCAAATCGGCGCACGCGGTCGCTATCGCGGGGTACACATTGTTTCAATCATTAATCGGCTCTAGGTTTCAGGCGGAAAGTATGGCCCCTCGGGACACGGATATTTCCCTGCTGGGAAATTCCTCGTGCTCGCGCCAGTCGCGCTCGCAAGGTCCCTCGAAACCACACTTTCCGCCCTCAACCACTTCCGCTTTAATAGTACTTGTTCCGATGCCGATCACTCCGCGACGGCGACGAGAGCGCGGATACAATCAGTGCGATCTGCTGGTAGATGAGATGGCGCGGTTGGATGACGCCAACCGATTCATCGTCGAAAAAGAGCTGCTGGTTCGCACTCAGCACTCCTCACAACAAAAACTGAAAGACCGCGAGGAACGCATTACCGGATTAAAAGGACTCTTTAGTGTTTTAGCCAACAATTATGAAAAAGACGTGCGCATCATCGTGATCGACGATGTCATCACAACAGGTGCGACCCTGAAAGAGGCGATCGATGCTCTAAAGGCATCCGGGTTCACGGATGTGTGCGGGCTATCGCTCGCGCACTAAGCTTTGACGCGAACGAAGCGGCGCTTCCCTATCTTGAGGACGGTGTCTCCGGTCGGTGCGAACTTGGGGTCGTCTATCTTCTCGTCTTTCTCTGTGCGCACAGCGCCGTCGCGGACCAGGCGGGTCCATTCGGTCTTTGATTCGACGATCGGGGCCTTGATGAGAGCGTCAGCAAGCGATTCGCCAGACTTGAGAGATACCTCTGTGACATCTTCTGGGACTGCGCCCTTGGCGAAAGTGGCATTCCAGGCTTCTTGGGCCTTCTTGGCCTCGGCCTCGCCGTGGAAACGCTTCACGATATCGAATGCGACTGCGGCCTTGGCGTCGCGAGGGCCCTTGGACATCAAGGCTTCCTTCTCATTCATGGGGAGGCGCGTGCAGTTCATGAATAGAGGCTCGATCATCGAGTCAGGCAGGGCCATGATCGCGCCATAGAGACCGGCCGCCGGCTGGTCGATGAAGACGCCAGTGCCATTGGACTTGGACATGAGCTCGCCGGTCTTGGGATTGGCGAGCAGATTGAGCGCGATGACGAACTTGTCCTTGTTCTTGAGGCGCTTCATGAGCGTGCGGCCGGCGAGCGCATTGAAGATCTGATCGGTGCCGCAGAGCTCGGCATCGACATCCATAGCCACACTGTCATAGCCCTGCATCAAGGGGTACATGAACTCGTGGAGATGGATCGGATTGCCTTCTTTGAGGCGCTTCTGGAAGAGATCGCGCTCGATGAACTGCTGGACCGTGAAGTTGGAAGCGAGGTGGACGACGTCCGTGAAAGTCAGCTTGGCCAGCCACTCGGAGTTGTACGCGATCTTGGCGGGATTGGTCTTGTCTTCGAAATCTATGATGGGCTTGATCTGTCTCACCCAATCTGCGACGTTCTTCTTGACGTCTTCGGGCGTGAGCTGCCGCCTAGTGGCGGCCTTGTCCGGGTCGCCGATCATCGCCGTAAAGTCTCCGAAGAGCACGACGACTTCATGGCCGAGCCGGCGGAGCTCTTCGAGGAACATCAGGTTCTTGGCATGGCCGATATGGAGCGCCGTGGAGGTCGGATCGAAGCCGATATAGATCTTGAGGCGGCGGCCGGAGAGCATAGACGAAAGAAGCTCTTCCCTAGAAGGAAAAGCCTCTACGACCGAACCGCGCGCGAAAATCTCCTCAAGCTGCTTTCGATCCGTCGGTGGGAGCTGGGTTGTTGCCTTTGTCATTGGCACCAATAGTAGCGCTTTTTGCGGCCAGATTCCACTTCTTGACCACGAAGATGAGGTAAGCGAGCTCTAGGATGCCTGCGGTATTGATCACGAGCATGGCCGCGAACCACCACTTCTCGTCACGCTTGGCCGCATGCCAGAGAGCGTATCCCTTGAGAGCGATGATGACGATGACTAATATGCCGCCGAAGAGGATGGTGCCAGCTTCGACCAGACCGAACCCTCCGAATATTCCGGGACCCCAGCCGTAATGCGTATTGAATGTATTCATCATAATGGCTATATGTTAGCTCTTATAGTATATCCGCGCCAGCCGGCTCATATCACCAGGTGCTACAGGC
>JAHFMA010000005.1:13846-18110 GCA_023264475.1 Candidatus Parcubacteria bacterium
CGGAAGAAGGAAAGCTCTCTGGACCGTTCTGGTGATCGAGCAATTTGTATTGGACGCCATTCGATTGGTACAAGAAACCGGACCATCCCGAAGTGTCCCCTTTTGGATCGGTGGGAAGGACAGAGATATAGTCAGGGGTGAGCCCTACGATATAGGCGTTCACGCCGGAAGTCGTATGATTGCCGCCGTTGGCAGATGCTCCTTGCCAGCTGGCCGCCATCGGGTAAGACCCATGATCGCTGTAATACATCTCCAGCGCGGCGGCTAGCTGAACCAGATCCTGCTGGCGCTTGGAATCGCGGCTCTTGGCACGCGCGCTGCTCAAAGCGAAGAGCACGATGGCGGCCAAGACAGCGATGATGCCGACGGTGATAATGACTTCGATAAGGGTGAATCCCCTATTATGCTTTGTGTTGATCTTCTTCATGGACAGTGCCTGACGGTGGATTGATTATATCACTGCTGTGGGCGCTTTTGTCTGATCCCCACCTCCAGCGCGATTTCTCGCCAGTGAGCCAACAGATAACAGTAAGTAGGATGAGAGCGCCAAAAGTTTCGATGACAAAAGGCCTGAGGGTGTCGCTATTGGAGTGAGAAGCTGCATCGATGCGCATGAAGTTCCAGATCGTGAAAGAGACGAATACGAGCATGACGAGCCAGCCTTGCCAAGTGGATGGGTACCAGCCCCAGCCATATCGCTTCGCTTTGAACCAAGGGGTTTGCATATCGCTATTGTAACAGAATAGAAAAAAGTGCGGAGACGGTGGGATTCGAACCCACGAGGAGGTTTCCCCCCTAACACCTTAGCACGGTGCCGCTTTCGACCGCTCAGCCACGTCTCCTTCATTGGTCGCGCTTGGCCATTCTGGCACAATCAGGCCCTTTTTACAAAAATCCCCCATATGCCGTACAATTGAGCCACATGGCTCTGACTCTCGAAACACCTGTAGCGGACCGCTTCCGGCTGACGCCGCCCCAGCGCGACGCGCTCCGCCGTCTAGGCATCGTCTCCGTGAAGGACCTGCTCTATCACTTCCCCACCCGATATGGCGACACCGTCGAAGCGCGACACATCGACTCGCTAGAGAAGGGCGACACGGCCGTGGTCTTTGGGCGCATCACCGGGCTCAAGGCCGGTAAAGGCTTCAAGACCAAGGTCACGATGGCTGACGGCACCATCGAGGACGAGACTGGCCGGATCCATTGCGTCTGGTTCAATCAGCCCTACCTAGCCAAGATGACTCCCGAGGGCGCTTTAGTGCGTATCGAGGGCAAGGTCTCGCAGAGGCGCGGCGAGGCAGGCGAGCTCTACTTCTCCAATCCCAAGATCGAGGTCGTCAACGAGTTGCCGATCGGCGTCGGCGATTCCCTCTTCGGCGACGGCGCCGCCGCGCACAATCTATATCCCGTATATCCGGAGTCCCGCGGCGTGAGCTCGGCCTGGCTCTATCACAATATCCAGAAGATCATCAAAGCCGGCCTCCTCGACGAGCTCGAGGACATCCTACCCGGGCACATTCTCGTCAAATATCATCTCCCCAACATCCGCACGGCCATGATCTGGATCCATGCGCCCATGAAGAAGGACGACGCCGAATCCGCCCGCAAGCGCTTCGCCTTCGAGGAGATCTTCCTCATCCAGCTCTCGCGACAGAAGGCCCGGGCCGAATACAAAGCCGACCCGTCGTTCATCATCGAGCCGCCCCAACGCTCCATCGCAGAATTCGTGAAGCGCTTCCCCTTCCCGCTCACCGGCGCGCAGGAGCGCGCCTCCGCCGCCATCCTCGGCGACTTCTCGCGAGACCAAGCCATGACGCGGCTTCTCGAGGGCGACGTCGGCTCCGGCAAGACCGCCGTGGCGGCGGTCGCGGCTTTCGCCGCGGTGACCACGCGTCCGGCCATCGCCAATGCCGAGGGCGAGCGCGTGCCCCAGAAGTTCGGCAACCTCCAAGTCGCCTACATGTGCCCCACTGAAATATTGGCGACCCAACACTTCGAGTCCTTCATCGGCTATTTCGCCTATCTCGGCATCCATATCGGCCTCGTGACCGGCTCCGGCTGCCGAGTCTTCCCGTCCAAGGTCAATCCCAAGGGCTGGACCGACATCTCCCGCGCCCAGCTCCTCCAATGGGTCGCGAACGGCGAGATCCCCATCGTGATCGGCACGCACGCCCTCATCCAGAAGTCCGTGGCCTTCAAGCACCTCGCCCTCATCGTGATCGACGAACAGCACCGCTTCGGCACCGCCCAGCGCGCCAAGCTCGTGCGTAAGAACGAGGCCATGCCCCACCTCCTCTCCATGACCGCCACGCCGATTCCCCGTACTCTCGCCCTCACCCTCTATGGCGACCTCGACCTCACGCTCCTCGACGAGCTTCCCGCCGGCAGGAAGCCGATCGTGACCGAGATCGTCTATCCGACCAAGCGTGAGGAGACCTACGAGAAGATCAGGCAGGAATTAGCAGCCGGCCGGCAGATGTATGTGATCTGTCCGCGCATCGCCGAGCCCGATCCGGACAAGGAGGCCGCGGTCATCGCCAAGTCCGTGAAGGAAGAAGCCAAGCGTCTCAAGGAGAGCGTCTTCCCCGAATATACGATCGGGGTCATGCACAGCAAGATGAAGCCGACCGAGAAGGACAAAGCCATGAATGATTTCAAGGAAGGCCGCATCAAGATCCTTTGCTCTACCTCAGTCGTCGAAGTCGGCGTCAATGTGCCCAATGCCACCGTGATCATCATCGAGGGTGCCGAGCGCTTCGGCCTCGCTCAGCTCCACCAGCTCCGCGGCCGCGTCATGCGCTCTTCAGATCAGGCGTACTGTTATTGCTTCGCCGAGACCACGAGCGAGAAGTCTGTCGAGCGCCTCAAAGCTCTCAAGACCGCCAAGAACGGTTTCGAGCTAGCAGAGTCCGATCTCCAACAGCGCGGCGCGGGCGAACTCTCCGGCCTGCGCCAGTGGGGCGTCTCCGATATCGCCATGGACGCCCTCAAGAACCTCCGCCTCGTCGAAGCCGCCCGCGCCGAAGCCGCCCGCTTCATCTCCGAAGATGCCGAGCTCGCGAAATATCCGTCCCTCAGATCCGCCGCCGACGCGAAGGATGTGGAGACGCATTTTGAGTAGCTGTCCGCCCTCTTGGATTCGAACCAAGGACCCCAGAGGTATAAGCTCTGTGCTCTAACCAGCTGAGCTAAGGGCGGCTGTGAACCCGTATGTTATATCACATTATCGGGCATTTTTGATACGGACACAAACGCTTTCTTCATTCCGTTTTTATCAGATTTTGATAAGGATTTTATCTCGGCCTGATACGCTCCATCTTACGGAGGATTCTGTCCTCCCGTGGGCCCGTGGAGCGGCTCTCCAACTCTTTCTCGCCAGCTAGAGTCTCGCGGGTTCGACTCCCGTCGGGTCCACCATCATTATTTCTTGACAAAAAAGATCGAAATAATATACTTGTAGCCACTGGCGAGAAGGAGTTAGGGAAAGCGAGACTCTAGAGCAAAAACCGCTTCGGCGGTTTTTGTGTTTATAGAAACGGCATCTATACCGCCTTTTTCTCCTTCTTGACTATTATCCCGTTAGCCGCAAGCAGAGCCTCGTAAGGCTCGCGCTCCAATGTCTCCTTCTCCACGAGCGTCTTGGCCACGATCTCAAAAGCCTTCTTGTGCGCTGTGAGAGTCTGCTCCGCGAGCGTGCGCGCCTCCGTCATGATGCGCGTCACTTCCCCGTCGATCTCGGCCGCCACCTTCTCGGAATATTCTTTGCCTTCTACGCCCATGCCGAACATCGCACGGCCATGGCCGCTTTCGAGCGCTACAGGACCGATCTTCTCCGACATGCCGTAGCGCGTGACCATGTCGCGAGCCAGCGCGCTCGAGACCTGCAGGTCATTGGAGGCGCCGGTCGTCATATCGCCAAAGATCATGCGCTCCGCCACGTATCCGCCGAGCGATACAGCGATATCATCGAGGAATTCCTTGCGCGACTGGAGCTTACGATCCTCGAACGGCAGCTTGAGCGTGTAACCGGCGGCGCGTCCGCGTGAAATTATTGAAATCTTGTGCACCGGGTCGGCATATGGCAGGACTGAAGCGATGATGGCATGACCGGCTTCGTGATAGGCGGTGATCTCCTTCTCGTGAGGAGAGAGCACATGGCTCTTCCTTTCCGGACCGAGCATGACCTTCTCGATCGAACGGATGAGATCGAACTGGCCGATGGTCTTCCTGCCTTCGCGCGCGGCGAGGATAGCGGCCTCATTGG
>JAHFMA010000003.1 GCA_023264475.1 Candidatus Parcubacteria bacterium
TCTTCGAGGTCTATGACCTCAATCCGGAGAACCGCCGCTCGGTCTTCGGTGGCGGGCGCTATGACGACCTGTTGGCGCTCTTCGGCAACGACAAGGTTTCGGCCGTCGGATTCGGAGCGGGCGATGTCATCGCCCGCGATCTCATGGAGACATACGGCACTCTGCCCAAGACCAAACACCCAGCCGACATCGCTCTTTGCATCGTCGGCGAGCAGAACGCTCCTTATGCTATGGATCTCGCTCAATCGCTCCGCAACCGCGGCATCCATGTAGCGGTAGATATCTCAGGCAAGAAGCTCGGCGATCAGATCTCCAATGCCGACAAGCGCGGCATCGCTCGTGTCATCCCGATCGGCGACGAAGAGACCAAGACCGGCAAGCTGCGCGTGAAGTCGCTCGCAACGGGCGAAGAAACCGTGACAACCGAAGCAGAATTAAGCTAGAATACTGCCTTATGCGACGCATCACGTTCGACATCGAGACGCAGAACTTCTTCGACGATGTCGGCTCCAACGATCCCGCCGACCTCGATCTGGCCGTCATCTGCATCCACGACTCTACCGACGATAGCTACAAGAGCTTCACCGAGGCTACCCTCCGCGATCTCTGGCCGATCTTGGAATCAGCAGACTCGCTCGTGACTTGGAATGGCGATCATTTCGATATCCCGCTCCTCAACAAATATTACCCTGGAGACCTCTCCAAGATCCGTTCGATCGATCTCATGAAGGAGATGCAGCAGGTCCTCGGCCGGCGCCTCAAGCTCGATACGGTAGCCGGAGCTACGCTCGGCGTCAACAAATCAGGCAATGGCATGGAATCTGTCGAATGGTGGCGCAAAGGCGAGGTAGACAAGGTCATCGCCTATTGCACTGACGATGTGCGCCTCACCAAAGACCTGTATGAATATGCCGTCCGCAACGGCCACCTCAAATATCGCGACGTCGGCGCCGTACGCGAGCTCAAGCTAGATACTTCGGCTTGGGAAGCGCCCATAGCCAGCGCCCTGACATACACTCTGCCCTTCTGATACAATTAGGACATGAAGAAATCTAGACATAGCGCAGGTGCCATGAGCTTGCCCGCAGCGATCATCATCGCCGGAGCGATCATCGCCATCGCCCTCATCTGGATCAATCGCCCAGCCGGGACTCTTCCCAGCAAGAATAGCGCTCTGCCCCAACCCGGCAGCGGCACTGGCACGATGTCCGCAGTCACTTCTGAGGACCACATCATCGGCAATCCCAATGCCGCCGTGAAGATCGTCGAGTATTCCGACCCTTCGTGCCCATATTGCAAAACTTTCAATCCGATCATGCAGAGAGTCATCACAGAATATGGCCCTGGCGGCTCGGTCGCCTGGGTCTACCGCCATTTTGCTCTGGACAAGCCTGATGAGAACGGCGATATCCTCCATCCGAATTCCGGCCGACAAGCTCGGGCTATGGAATGCGCTGCGGCCTTGGGCGGCAACACCGCTTTCTGGGCCTACGAGAAGAAGTGGTACGAGTCCTTCCCAAGCGACGGGGCAAACCGATCCAGGACGCTGGATGACGCACAGATCGCCGAGGTCGCCAAGAGCGTCAATCTCGATCCAGTCTCATTCAACGACTGCCTAGCCAGCGGACGCTTCCAGGACCGAGTTGACCAGCAATTCACGGACGGCATCAATGCCGGCGTGAGCGGCACGCCTTATACGATCATTCTGACGCCTTCCGGGAGCAAGATCCCCCTTCCTGGCCTGACGGACTACGCGACCATCAAGAAAGCGCTAGATATCATCGTTTCCTCCGTTACCAGCGACAGCTCATCCAAATGACGCTCTCGAAGACCGACTATATCCTTTGGCGGGAATGTCGTAAGAATGCTTGGCTCAAGATCCACCGCCCTGAGATCTTCTACAGATCGGAACTATCGGATTTCGAGAAATCGATAATCGAGACTGGCAACGAGGTCGAATCCGCGGCCAGGGGGCTTTTCCCCACAGGAATCCTAGTCGAAGGACGCGACGCGGTGGCACAAGCCAAGACGGCGGAATTGATAGCTTCTCATGAGAAGACGATCTTCCAGCCGGTGTTCTGCCGAGACGGCTTCCTGGCAGCTTGTGACATCCTGCAATACGATGAAAAAGCGGACCGCTATGACATATATGAGATAAAAGCGTCCAACCAGGTCAAAGAAAAGATCCACTCTTTCGACTTGGCGTTCCAGACAGCTTTGCTCAAGCGCGCCGGCCTCAGGGTCGGCAAG
>JAHFMA010000031.1:0-1203 GCA_023264475.1 Candidatus Parcubacteria bacterium
ATCGATCTCATAATAGTGGGCCACATTGAGGAGCATGTCGCCGATGCGGCCGGTCTGGGCTCCCACAGACAGCATCTCCGCGAAGAAGGCCGGGTACAGCCCTTCATGCGCGGCGAAGGTCTTGGACATGAGCTCGCCCTTCTTGATGGACTCTTCGGCTTGCTTCAGGACAGCGCGGAAATAGACATTCTGCACCACGTCGCCGGTGATGCTCACCGATTCTACGACTTCGACGCCAGAAGTGAGCAAAGACGACAAGGTGCGGGCGGTGCGGGCGGTATTGACCTCATGAGTGAGAGGGCCGATGACCGGAGCTTTGAGCCAGACCATATGGAAGAACTTCCGGCCGGATTCCTTCTTGCCCCACCACCACCCGGCGCCGACGAGGATAGCCAAGAGGCTGAAGACCCAGAGGCCTTGATGCTGGAAGAGATTGCTCAGGTCGAGCACGAATTGGGTGGCCATCGGCAAGGGCACATTGAGGTCGGTGAAGGTCTTGAGGAGGGTCGGGACCACGAAGATCATCATGAGCACGAAGATGAGGAGCATCACGGACATGATCACGCCCGGATAGATCATGGCGCCTTTGATGCGGCGCGTCAGCGTGTAGCTCGAATCCATCTGAGAAGCCACAGACTTGAGAGATGCAGAGAGCGTGCCGGACTGCTCGCCGGCATGGACCATGGAGACGAAGATCGGCGGGAAGACCTTGTCATGCTTGGCGAGGGCATCGGAGAAAGTCGTGCCCTTGTCGATATCGCCGGACAGCGCCAGGATGACGGCCTTCAAGGGCTTGCTCTTGGATTGGCGCTCCAACACCGAGAGGGCGCGCGACAAGGCTAGGCCGGCTTCAAGCATGAGGCCGAGGTTGCTGGCGAAGTTGATCTTTTCTGCAGTCTTGACCCTGCCCAGCAAACCGCCGAAGTTGATATCGATATGCATGCCCTTGGAGGCTTTCTTCTCTTCGACGGAGACGATCTCCTCGCCGGATTCACGGATGAGGCGATATAGCTCGAAGCGGTCGGCGGCTTCGCGGTCGCCTTTGTAGACCTCTCCGGTCGGCTTCTTGGCTCTGAATGTGAAATGCGGCAAGTTGGTGTGTTATGAGCTATTCGCTGACTACGCGCAGGACCTCTTCGATGGTGGTGTGGCCTTGGACGCATTTGAAGATGCCGTCTTCGAGCATAGTGAGCATCCCCTCTT
>JAHFMA010000031.1:1213-6309 GCA_023264475.1 Candidatus Parcubacteria bacterium
GGTAGAGCCCTTCATGATGAGATCGCGTATGGAGGGGCTCATCTTGAGGACTTCGTGGATGCCGACACGGCCCTTGTAGCCGTCGTCCTCGGAACCTGGGTTGGCTTTCCAGAATTTGATGTCCTTCCAGTCGTCGCTAGCCTTGACGATCTTCTCGGCCTTGAGAGCGGCGAGCACATGGTCTAAATCGACGGTCTTGCCGAGCTGAGAGAGCTCATCCTTGGACAGATCATAGGGAGTCTTGTTGTCGGTGAGAGCGCGGACGAGGCGTTGACCGATGACGATGTCGAGCGTCGAGACAAGCAGGAACGGCTCGACCTTCATGTCTAGGAGGCGCGGCACGGCACCGGCGGCGCTGTTTGTGTGGAGGGTCGAGAGCACGAGGTGGCCGGTCAGGGCCGCGTTCACGGCCAGAGCGGCCGTCTCGTTGTCGCGGATCTCACCCACCATGATGATGTCCGGGTCTTGGCGCACTAGGGTGCGGATGCCGCTCGCGAAGCTGAAACCGATCTCCGGACGCACGGCGGTCTGGTTGATGCGGGCCATCTGATATTCGATCGGGTCCTCGATGGTCGAGATGTTGACGTCCGGCTGGTTGAGGATGTCCAGCATAGTATATAGAGAGGTGGTCTTGCCGGAGCCGGTCGGGCCGGTGGTCAGGATCATGCCAGTGGTCAGATTGAGGGCCTTGTGGATGCGCTCTAGGGATTCGCCGTGGAAGTGCAAGAATTCTAGGGTGAAGCCGGAGATGCTCTCTTTGAGGAGGCGCATGACGATCTTTTCTCCATAATAGGTCGGGAGGATAGAGACGCGGAATGAGACCTTTTCGTTATTCATGTCCACCTTGAAACGGCCGTCTTGCGGGAGGCGCTTCTCGTCGAGCTTGAGGTTGGAGAGCACCTTGATGCGCGCGGAGATAGACGGACCGGCTTGGCGCGGCAGGACCATGGCGTCGTGGAGGAGGCCGTCGATGCGATATCGGACGAGGACTTGCTCTTCCATGGGCTCGATATGGATGTCGGAAGCGTCCTGGATGATGGCATGCTTGACGAGGGTGTCGACGATGCGCACCACCGGCAGATCTTCGGCGATCTTCTTGAGATCGGATTCGCTCACAGCTTCACCCTTCTCTTCGGAGATCATCTTGAGGGTCTCGGTCTCCTTCTGGATGATGTCGCCGAACTCGGCCTTGAGGGACTTCTGGTATTGGATGAGACAATCCTTGATGGAGTCAGTATTGGTGAGGCGCGGCAGGATCTTGAGATTGACCTTCTTCTTGATGAACTCGATGGCCGAGAGATCATCGACGTCGAGCATAGCCACCTCGAGCGTGGCGTCGCCCTTCTTGAAGGCCACGATATTGTGCGTACGGGCGATCGGCTCGGGGATGAGGGAGAGGGTCTCGAATGGGATCTTCTTGCCTTTGAGGTCCACGAAAGGGATGCCGAGCATGTAGGCCTGCATGCGTCGGAGGTTGTCGGGCGTGATCTTGCCCGCAGTGATGAGCACATCGCCAAGGCGCTTGTCCTTCTTCTCGGACTCTTTCTTGGCCGCCTCGAGGTCGTCCTTGGAGACGAGGCCGGAATCGAGGATGAATTTGTAGAGCTGGGCGTCTTCGACGAGCATATGCGTATATTGTAACAAATATAGAAAAGCCCCGCATGGCTATAGCCATGCGGGGCGGAACTGACCTAAGGATTCAGGGGTACATCTTGTCTAGCTTGTCTGACTCAAAGCGCATCTCGGCCAGAGCGTAGCACTCCTTCTTGGTGAGACTGCAAAGCCCGAAACGGGCCGCCGCCTCGCGGAGGCGATACAGCTCCTCGCGCCGGACGTGCGCGCTCGAACGGTGCAAGATCAGGCTCTCGAGGACGGGATGCGGCGCTGCTGCTTCTTCAGCGCCGCGCCTCTCTGCGATGATCACAGAATGCGCTATCTCGATCATCCGACACGCCTGCACCGTCTTAGAGAAATCTTCTTTCAACGGATTAGAGTGACCAGGCGAGATCACAGCGACTGTATCGCAGAAGCGCTTCAGCTGATGCTCCAGGCAGCCTAGTCTGACATCGGCTCGATGATAAGCTTTGTAGAGGTCACGAAATAGCCATGCTATCGCCAAGGCGCAGAAGACCCAGAATATCAAAAGGTAAAGAGGCTTGATATTTAAGGGGTAACGCGCCATGACTCCGAACCAGAAGAAAGCGATGGACCAAGATATGGTCATCCGCAACGAACTGGTCTTGAACGACAGCAGACCTTTGTACCTAGACAATGCATCCAAGAGGTATCCTCTGCCGTACACATTGGACTCATATGAGTTGACGGCTTCGAACGGTATGACGCTGAGCAGCATTTCCGTAGTGTCGACGAGCGCTCTTCGTTGATCTTTATTCATTTTTCAAATGCCTGTTTCGGACCATGGGGTTTCGGCCCATCCATAGAGCTTCCGGCCCCGTGGATACTTCATGCAATCCGGAATAGTTCGGCAGCTATTCTGTAGCGCTTTATACATTATTTATGCACGATTGTCAAAATATAGGACTTGCATTCCATACAAGATGTGGTATGCTTTCTTCATCAGCTCGTTCGCCGGTCCGGCGGACTTGTTTGTTAAAAGGGCCTCATAGCCCACGTTAAAACTTAATAACAGCAGAATAACAGCTACATATATGTTCGACCTAAAGACAATCAATTCCGTCGTCCAACAGCTCGAGGAAGAGCGCGGCATCCCGCGCGACAAGACCCTCGAAGCTATCGCTATGGCCTTCGCCACGGCCTATAAGAAGGAGTACGGCAAGAAGGGCCAGATCGTGCGCGCTTCATTCGATGAGAATACCGGCCAGGTGGAGTTCTGGCAGGTCAAGATCGTCGTCGACCGCGAACAAGTGATCATGGAGGGCGACGCCGAGCCCGAAGGCGACCTCAAGGATACCGCCGTCGAAGACATCAAGATCCGCTTCAATCCGGAACAGCACATGCTCATCGAAGATGCCAAGAGGATCAAGCGCGACGCCGTCGTCGGCGATGAGCTGGTCTTCCCGCTCGAAGCCAAGGCCGACTTCGGTCGCATCGCCGCTCAAACCGCCAAGCAGATCATCATCCAGAAGATCCGTGAGGCCGAGAAGGTCTCGGTCATGGGCGAATATGGCGAGAAGGAGGGCGAGATCGTAGCCGGAATCGTCGAACGCGTCGAGCGCGGCGTCGTCTACATCGATATGGGCCGCGCCGTCGGCGTCATCCCCTACGAGGAGCAGATCCCGAGCGAGCGCTGGAAGACCGGCGACCGCATCCGCGCCTATCTCTATGCCGTCGAGGAAACCCCTCGCGGCATCGTCCTCAAGCTCTCCCGCGCCCATCCGCGCTTCTTGGCCAAGCTCTTCGAGACTGAGGCCCCGGAGATCGCTGCCGGCACCGTGGAGATCAAGGCTATCGCTCGTGAAGCCGGCTCCCGCTCCAAAGTCTCCGTCGTCTCTCATGACCCGCATATCGACCCGATCGGCTCCATGGTCGGCCAGCGCGGCGTGCGCGTCGGCACGGTGACCTCTGAGCTCTCCGGCGAGAAGATCGACATCGTCGAATGGAACGAGGACCCGGCTCTCTTCATCGAAGAGGCCCTCTCCCCTGCCGAAGTAGTCTCCATCGAGCTCATCGACTCCGAGCACCGCGCCATCGTGATCGTCACCGAGGACGAGCAGTCGCTCGCCATCGGCAAGGGCGGCCAGAACGTGCGCCTCGCGGCCAAGCTCACTGGCTGGAAGATCGACATCAAATCCGCCGGCGGCGCCACCCTCGACGAGGAGGAGCCTGGCGAGGCCGAGGAAGAGGTCACACCGACCATTGAAGAGAAGGTTCCGGAAGCTCCCAAGGCATAAATAAATACATCCATGAATGAAAAAGCCGGTACTATATAGGGCCGGCTTTGCTGTTATGAAAACAATCAGGCAGATCTGGCCTCACACTTCTCTTTTGCGATTCGCAATCGAGCGGCATTCACAGCATCATTGATCTGTTCCTTCTCGATATCCGTAAGCTCAGCGAATATCTCATCGAGATCACCGATTGGCAGTTCGTTCTCGATTGAGGACACAACGCTTCCGATGATCTGTTTGAGCTCTGATTCCTGCAGTTCTGTCAGTGGATCTTTGGCGAAGTGGCCATTCAATTCATCGTCGCCATCGACTAAACCTTCTCCTGTTACTAATGGTGCGACTTCTTCGTCTCCTTCCAACACCAGTAGAAGTGACGACTCGTACTCTGGCAACTGGCTTTTTTGACCAGGCAAATCTAACAACCGGCGCTTGACCGGTACAGGCAGATTGCACATACGCTTTTAATGTTCAATTTTGTCGTGCTAAAACCAGACCCAATTGTACCTTATATATGATATCTGTCAACCCTACCAAATGAGCCGTTTTCTGCTAGAATCGCCCTATTAGCTTTGTAATAAGGGCTTTTTTATTCGCTTTAACATCCCTGAAAAAGGGACACGTACCATAATGAACTCTTATATCTGGTTCGCTCTTATCAGCTCCGTCGTGGCTATCGCCTACGGCGCCTTCTTGGCCGCTTCGATCATGAAGAAGCCCGCCGGTAACGCCCGCATGCAAGAGATCGCCGCCGCCATTCAAGCCGGCGCCAAGGCCTATCTCAACCGCCAGTACCGCACGATCGGCATCATCGCTGCCATTCTCTTCGTGGTCCTCGGCTTCGCCCTATCGTGGAAGATCGCCCTCGGCTTCCTAGTCGGAGCCATCCTATCCGCCCTAGCTGGTTTCATCGGCATGAATGTGTCGGTGCGCGCCAATGTCCGCACGGCTGAAGCCGCTCGCCAAGGACTTGCTCCCGCTCTATCCCTCGCCTTCAAGGGCGGATCGGTCACCGGCCTCCTCGTAGTCGGCCTCGCTCTCCTCGGCGTCACCTCTTTTTACGCCATCACCCGCGATGTCGGCTCGCTCATCGGCTTGGCCTTCGGCGCCTCGCTCATCTCCATCTTCGCGCGTCTGGGCGGCGGCATCTTCACCAAGGCCGCTGACGTCGGCACCGACCTCGTCGGCAAGGTAGAGGCCGGCATCCCCGAAGACGATCCTCGCAACCCC
>JAHFMA010000032.1 GCA_023264475.1 Candidatus Parcubacteria bacterium
CCGCGCTGTCCTGAAGCAAGCCGAAGAGTCCATCAAGAAGGGCGAGCTCATGTCCAAGACCTTCGCCGCGCATGAAGGGCTGTACCCGGCCTTCTTCGCGGAGATGCTGTCTGTGGGAGAGGAGACCGGCCGCATCGGCGACATGCTCCTCAATGTGGCCCACTATTATGAGATCGATGTGGAGATGAAGACCAAGGATATGTCTACGATCATCGAGCCGATCCTCATCGTGATCATCGGCGGGGCTGTCGGCTTCTTCGCTATCGCCATGATCCAGCCGATGTATTCATTGGTGGATGTCATCCATTGACCCTCATGCACGCCAGACATCGCGCGCCGCAAGCAGGTTTCACGCTCGTCGAGGTCATCGTCGGCGTGGCGGTCTTCTTGTCCATATCTATCGCGACTTATAATGCTTATGTCGCGCTCATCAAGCTGGCCAATGCCAGCCAATCTCGAATCCTCGGGGTAGAGCTGGCCGATGAGCAGTTCGAGATCGTCAGGAACATGCCATATACGAGCGTCGGCCTCACGGATGGCATCCCGGTCGGCGTATTGCCTCGCGATCAGACGCTGGTGCGCGGAGGCTTCACATACAATTCCAATCTGACCATCCGCGCGCTCGATCTATCTACGAGCACGGTCCAAGCCTCGACCAAATTGGTCGTAGTCAAGGTGACTTGCACGAGCTGTGCCGGCTTCACGCCCATCGAGCTCACAGGACAGGTCGCGCCGGCCAACCTCCAATCAGCATCCGACGGGGGAGCGCTGGTCGTACAAGTCTTTGACTCAGCTGGTGTGTCGATCCAGGGCGCAGCCGTGAATGTCCAGAGCCTGGCTACCTCCACGGTGGCTGACAGCGACACGACGAACAACGAAGGCTTGCTCGGCATCGTCGGCGTGCCGCCCGGGGCCAACACGTACCGGATAACTGTGACCAAGAGCGGCTACTCGACGGCCCGCACCTACCCGATAGGCGGCGCCGGCAATCCCAATCCGACCGTGCCGGATGCGACAGTCTTGAAGGGCAGCGTGACTATGGTCAGCCTCTCTATCGACAAGCTCTCTGAGCTGGACTTCGTGAGTGTGGGCCCGCTCTGCACGCCGGTGTCCGATCTCCACTTCCACATGACCGGCGCCAAGGAGATCGGTGCGGGCGTGCCCAAGTACTCGCAAGACCTCACCACGAACGGGTCCGGCATCCTCAAACTGCCTTCCATGGAATGGGATACGTACACCGTCGTCCCGACCGATACGACCGATGACGTGAGCGGCATCACGCCATTCAGCCCGATCGCTCTCAACGCCGGCAACGCCCAGACGATCCAATTCATCGCTGTGCCGAGGGCGTCCGACAGCCTACAGGTCTCGGTGGAGGACGATGTCACCAAGCTGCCGCTCTCAGGAGCGACCGTGCGACTGTCGGATGGCGCCGGCTATGATATGACCGAGACGACCGGCCAGGGCTATGTCAGCCAGACGGATTGGTCCGGCGGGTCAGGCCAAGCGGATTATTCGGCTCCGAACAGATATTTCTATAGCGACGGATATATAGATACCGCAACTTCGTCAGGGAGCATCGTCATGGCGGCGCCTCTGGGGGAATACAGCACCATCGCTACAGGTACGCTCGAGTCATCGACTTTCGATATCGGCACGGCAGGCAATTTCTATGCCCTGAATTGGAAGCCGTCCAGCCAGCCGGCGCTCACCGGTCCGGGCTCGGTCAAATTACAATTCGCTACCAATCCGACCTCCACTTCCACCCCTTGGAATTATTTCGGTCCGGATGGCACTACAGGATCGTATTTCACGGTGCCGGGCATGCAGATCAACCCTGTCCACAATGGCAATGAATTCGTGCGCTACGCGGTCTATCTCAACACACAGACGGCGACGGTCACGCCGAGCGTGAGCGACGTCTCTTTCACTTATACTTCCGGTTGCACACCGCCCGGCCAAGTGATCTTCCAGGGCCTATCGGCAGGGAACTATACGCTCACGGTCTCCAAGGCTGGATATGCGTTGGATTCTATTCCTGTCACGGTCGGCGCCGGTTGGCAGAGCCAGACTGTATTGCTGGGGCCATAGTTTCTTCTTGTGTTAAAATATATCCGTGAATAGAACTTCTCCGCGCAGCTCTTCTCAGTCAGGCATGACCCTCGTCGAAGCGCTCATCGCGCTTAGCATATTCGCTGTCGTGATCGTCTCGGTCGGCGCCTTCCAAGTCGGCATATATTCCAACCAGCGCGTTGTCTCCGGTTCGCTTCAGACCGCCCAGGATGCGCAGATCATCCTGCGCACCATGCTCACCGAATTGCGCTCGGCCGTGCCAGGAGCGAACGGGGCATATCCGATCATCTCCGCCGGCACATCCAGCATATCTTTCTTCGCTGACGCCAACAACGACGGCCAGGCCGAGCAGATCGGCTATGTCTTGGCGAGCACTACGCTCTATCGCACGGTCATCCCGCCGAGCGGAGCGCCGCCGACCTATGTCATCGGCAACCAATCCACCAGCACTATCCTGCGCAATGCCCGCAACGCCACCTCGACGCCGGTCTTCCAATATTTCGACCAGAATTATACGGGCACGAGCTCGCCCCTAGCCTTGCCCGTCAACATCTCTACGATCAGGCTCATCCAGATCAATATCACCCTGGACGTCGATCCACGCTTGTCGCCGGTGCCGCGCACTTATACTGTCCAAGCCAGCCTCCGTAACCTCAAGACCAACCTATGAAGCACGACCGCGGCGACATCCTCATATCGGTCTTGGTCTTTGCGACCGTTGCGGTGACTGTGACTGTCGGTCTCATGAATTGGGGTGCGGCGATGCTCCGCGGCATCAGGACGGTCCAGGTCCGCGAACAAGCCTTCCAAGTCGCCGAGGCGGGCCTAGACTATTATCGCTGGCACCTAGCGCAATTCCCGACCGACTATACCGACGGGACCACGACGCCCGGTCCCTACTACCACGATTTCCTAGATAAGGACGGCGATCTCATCGGCTCATATGCTCTCACGATCGCGCCGCCGCCCCTGGGCTCGACCAAGGTCGTCATCACCTCTACAGCCACGACGACCGCGGATCCCAGCATCGTGCGCACTCTGCAGATGGCTCTGGCCCAGCCTTCTTTGGCTCAATATGCCGTGATCGCCAACGACAACTTGCGCTTCGGCGCCGGTACGACCATATACGGCCCGGTGAGTTCCAATCGTGGCATCCATTTCGACGGCGTCGCTTATAACGTCATGTCGAGCGCCATGGCCACCGATACAGATCCTGACAGCACTTGTAGCCCCAAGCCTGCTTGTGCCGTGGAATGGGGAGTCTTCACTCAGTCGGGCACTGACGACCCCTCGCCTCCGACTCCGGTCGCTAATCGCCCGGATGTATTCGTGGCTGGCCGAAGCTATCCGGTCCCGGCTTTCCCGTTCGCCACGCTCGCCGTCAATCTCTCTAGCTTGCTCGCCATCGCTGCGCCGACCGGCGTGTGCTCGGCGCCGGCTTGCTGGGTAGCGTCGACCAAACAAGGCTATTACATGCACATGAATACGGACAACACCTACGACATGTATAAGGTCAATACGCTATTCGCCGCTCCGAGCGGATGTAGCGTGCCGAGCGGCGGCCAAGTCCAGTGGGGTACGTGGAGCGTCGGCACCCTCTCGTCCAAGATCGGCACCTACCCGGTCCCCGTTTCCGGCGTGATCTTCGTGAAAGACAATCTCTGGATCGACGGTCAGGTGAATGGTACCCGTGTGACCATCGCCGCGGCGGACATCGGCCAGACTGACCCTACCAGATATTTCAATATCACCATCAACAGCGATCTGAAATACACTAGATATGACGGCAGCGACGTCATCGGCCTGATATCGCAATACAACGTCAATGTCGGCTTGGTCAGCGACACCGATCTGCAGATCGATGCCGCTCTCTTGGCCGAGAATGGCCGCGCCGGGCGATATTATTACAGCACGAGCTGCAAGAGCGGCAGCAACAACTACTACACCAGGAATTCTCTGACCTTGAATGGCATGATCGGCACAGCTGTGCGCTACGGCTTTGCCTATACCGACAACACCGGCTATCTCACCCGCACGCTCAATTATGACGCCAACCTCCTCTATAGCCCGCCGCCGTCATTCCCGCTCGCCTCGACGCAATACGAGACCGTCTTCTGGAAGCAGCTCAAGTGACGCTGGCCACGGCGCGCTCACATGAGCTACAATTGTCCCATATGAATTCACGCAAGCTCATCGTAGGGAATTGGAAGATGCATCCGGCCAGCGTCGACGATGCCAAGCGCATCGCGCGCCGCACACGGCTCGTAGCCTCGCGCCTCGAACACACAGACGTCGTGGCCTGTCCGCCGTTCCCATTCATGCAAGCTTGCGCATCTCGCCGGCCTACGGCCAATTTCTATATCGGCGCGCAATCGGTCTCTGTGCATGAAGAGGGGGCCCACACAGGAGAGGCTGGCGCCGGCATGCTCCGCAGCTTGGGCGCGACTTACGCCATCGTCGGACATTCCGAGCAGAGGGCCGCGGGGGACAGCGATGAGATCGTCTCCCATCGCTTGGCCCGGGTCGTCGAAGCCGGCCTCACTGCTATCCTGTGCGTCGGCGAGCGGACCCGCGACGAGAGCGGCGCGCATTTCGATGTCGTGAGAGATCAGATCAAGGGCTCGCTCGCCGGATTGCCGGAAGGCAAAGCCCGCTCCGTCATCATGGCTTATGAGCCGGTCTGGGAGATCGGTGCCAAAGAAGCCATGGCCCCGGAAGAAGTGCATGAGATGTCCATATTTGTTAAGAAAGCCTTCTCCGATATCTTCGGCCCAGAAGCCGGCCTCAAGGCCAAGGTGCTCTATGGCGGCTCCGTCAATTTCCGCAACGCTGTCGAGATCATCCATACTGGCCAAGTGGACGGCCTTCTCGTCGGACGCGAGAGCGTCAACCTGCCTGGTTTCACGGAATTATTGAAGGAAGTGGACAAGATACAATGAAGACCATCCGCGACAACGAGCATCTAGAGGGCGTGCGAGTCCTCGTGCGCGTCGACTTCAACGTACCGATCAAGGCTGGTCAGGTGGTCGATGATATCCGCATCCGATCCGCCATGCCGACCATCGAGTACCTAGCTTCTCGCGGAGCCAAGGTCATCCTGATGAGCCATCTCGAAGTCCTAGAAGGAGAGCAAGCCACGCTCGCTCCTGTTGCAGCCGCTCTCGCCAAGCTCGGTTGTCAGGCGCTCTTTATTCCAGACTTACGCGCTGCAGTCGACACTATCGAGCACAAGCTCGATAACGGCCACTGCCTGCTCCTAGAGAATCTCCGCAAATATCCCGGCGAGAAGGATAATGACGCCAAATTCGCCAAGGAACTCGCCTCGCTCGCCGATATATACGTGAACGACGCCTTCTCAGTCTCGCATCGCGAGCACGCCTCGGTCGTCGGAGTGCCCTCATTCCTGCCCAGCTATGCCGGCCTCCAGCTCGAGAGGGAGGTGGTCAATATCTCCAAGGCTTTTGAGCCGGAGCACCCCTTCCTATTCATCTTGGGCGGTGCCAAATTCTCGACCAAACTGCCGCTCCTCTCCAAGTTCCTGCAGAGCGCCGATGAGATCTTTGTGGGCGGCGCGCTGGCCAACGACCTCTTCAAGGCCAAAGGCTATGACATGGGCGCTTCGCGCGTCTCTGATGACAAGTTCGATCTGACGCCCTTCCTGGCCAGCCCCAAGCTCCTCTTGCCCCTCGATGTCGTCACTCATAAGGGCGAGAATAAGGATCCGGCCAAGCTAGCCAAGGACGACAAGGCACTAGATGCCGGGCCAAAGACCATCGATCTGCTCAGGGACAAGATAGGCACAGCGAAGTTCATTCTCTGGAACGGCCCGCTCGGCTTGTACGAGGACGGCTATCGCGAACCGACGCTCG
Organism: Candidatus Parcubacteria bacterium; assembly: GCA_023264475.1. Classification (GTDB taxonomy): domain Bacteria; phylum Patescibacteriota; class Minisyncoccia; order Phycocordibacterales; family PALSA-1337; genus C7867-002. The sequence goes on from JAHFMA010000032.1 coordinate 5,943, forward strand.
AGCTCGCCAGGATGATCGGCGAAGCCACCAGCCGCGGCGCGATCACGATCGTCGGCGGCGGCGACACGCTCGCGGCCATCGCTGCTCTGGGCATCGAGGACAAGTTCACCTTTGTCTCTACCGCCGGCGGCGCTATGCTCGACTTCTTGACCCATGGGACTCTGCCCGGAATCGAGGCCTTGAAGGGATCTTCCCCGGAAAACTAGCGAGATCTTGTTGCATTTC